>CALFEY010000400.1 GCA_937958295.1 uncultured Pseudomonadota bacterium | reverse complement strand
GGCGTCGCTGTTCGACACGGCGGTCTCGTTCCTGGGGTACGTGCTGCAATCGTACTGGGCCCGCGGCGTTGACCCCAAGCCGTTCGGATCCGCCCACGAGTCGCTGTGCCCGTACCAGGCGTTCGACACCGCCGACAAGCCGATCATCCTGGGGGTGGCCAACGACGCGCTGTGGCGCAAGTTCTGCGTGCTCGCCGGCAGTCCGGAGCTCGCCGACGATCCGCGCTTTGCGACGGGGGCGGCGCGCGTGCAGCACCGTGCGGAGACGGTCGGCATCGCGCAGGACGTGCTCCGGCGCAAGCCGCGCTCCCAGTGGCTCGCGCTCCTCGACGAGGCCGGCATTCCCTGCTCGCCGGTGCACACCATCGGCGAGCTCAGCGTGCATCCGCACCTCGCCGAATCCGGCATGACCGTCACCTACCAAGGCCGTGACGGCCAGGCGATCCCCGGCGTGGCCATGCCGCTGCGCGTGGACGATCGGCGCATCCCGTGGCGCACCCGTCCGCCCGAGCACGGCGAGCACACCGACGAGATCCTGCGCGAGTTCGGCTACGACGCGCCGGCTATTGCCGCATTGCGCGCGGACCGCGTCATCGATCCTCGCGGCCGCCCGGCGTAAGAGCCCGCAGCGGGCGCCCCAGCGTAAGAGCCGCGCAGCAGGCGCCCCGCGCAAGAGACCGCAACGCCCGCCCGCGCCGCGGGCGCCAGCTTCCGCGGCCGTGGCCTGACAGGCCCCGGCGTGATCCATCACGTGCCTCACTGGTGCCTTCGCAGCGCCTTGCGCCCGGTTGACATTCCCCGCGGATTGTCCGACAATTATTGAAAATTGACATACATAAGGAGGATGCGGTGAGTGTCCCGGACGCGACCGCAATGGAGGAGCACGGCACGCCGCTCGCCCCGGCCGTGCGCGACGACCGGGGCACGCCGGACCGCATCGCCGCGGCGATCGTGCGCGGCATCCTCGAGCGGCGCTACATGCCCGGCGAGCGCGTCACCGAGGCCGAGCTCACCAGCACGTTCGGCGTGGGGCGCGGCGCGGTGCGCGAGGCCTTCCGCATCCTCTCGGCCAGCGGCGCGATCGAGCTCAGCCGTCACCGCGGCGCGGTCATCTGCACGCTCACGGAGGCGGATTGCCGCGATCTGCTCGACGTCACCGAGATGCTCCTGGGGCTCGCCGCCCGATCGGCCGCTCGCAGCATCGAGTTCGGCAACAACCGCGCGATGCTCGGCAAGGTGGCGCAGGCCCTGCGCCAGCGGCACAGCGGGCGGGCGCTGCCCAACGTGCTCGACGAGCGCCTCGATTTCTACAACGTGATGCTGCGCATCGCGGCCAACCGCGAGCTCGAGCGGGCGCTGCCGCTGGCGCGCGCGCAGATCTTCCGCGCTCAGTTCTACGAGCACCTCACGCCCGACGACCTGCGCGCGATGATCGAGGAGTACCGCGCCATCGTCGACGCCATTCTCGACGGCGACGAAGCCAAGGCGGAGCGGCGGATGCGCGAGCACGTGGAGCGCACCGGCGACCGCCTCATGCCGCGCGTGTTCAAGCACTGGCGGCGCAAGCGTGGGTAGCGACATGCCGCGCGAATGGAACTTCGCCGATGTATGGGAGACGATCGCCGACGCGATTCCCACCGCGCCGGCGCAAGTCCACGGCGACGTGCGCCATGACTGGCGCACCTTCGATCGCCGGGCCGCCGGCGTGGGCGCGCACCTGCGCAGCTACGGCCTCGGGCGTCACGACAAGGTCGCGCTCTATCTTTACAACACGCCGCACTACCTCGAGGCCGCCTCCGCCGCGATGAAGGCCTCCCTGGTGCCGGTGAACACCAACTACCGCTACCGGCACGAGGAGCTCCAGTACCTGTGGGACAACGCCGATGCCGCCGCGGTGATCTTCGACGCCGCCTTCACGGACATGGTCGAGGCCGTGCGGCCGAACTGTCCCAAGGTGCGGGCGTGGATCCGGGTCGGCGGCGACGGCGCGCCTGGCCTGTCGTGGGCCACGAGCTACGACGACGCGGCCGCGACGGCCCTCGATCCAGCCTTGCGTGACGAGCGGTCGGGCGACGATCCCATTTTCATCTACACCGGCGGCACCACGGGACGCCCCAAGGGAGTGATCTGGCGCCAGGGCGATCTGTACCTCGCTTCCAACGTCACCGGTGATCCCGTCGCGGCCGACCTCGCGCACGTGCGTGAGCGCGTGCTCGCCGCCGCCGCGCGGCCGGTGGGCCTGCCCGCCGCGCCGCTCATGCACGGCACGGGCTTCGTGTTCGCGGCCACCATCCTCAACCGTGGCGGAGCGGTCGTCACGCTCCCGAACCAGAAGTTCGACGCCGGGCGCCTGCTCGAGGCGATCGGCACGCATCGCGTCACGGACCTGTGCATCGTTGGCGATGCGTTCGCGCGGCCCATGGCCGACGCGCTCGATGCCGCGCCCGGGCGCTACGACCTCGCGAGCCTGCGCGTGATCTCGTCGTCGGGAATGATGTGGAGCAAGGAAGTGAAGGCGCGCCTGCTGGCGCATGCGCCGCAGCTCGTGATGATCGACTTCCTCAACAGCAGCGAAGCGAGCGGCATGGGCCGGGCGATCACGTCGGGACGGGGTGCTGCCAGCGGCGCGCGCTTCCAGCTCGGCACCAATGCCTTCGTCATCGACGACGACGGTGCGCCTGTCGCACCGGGTAGCGGCAAGGCCGGCCGGGTGGCGGTGCGCGGCTTCGTGCCGCTCGGTTACTACAAGGATCCGCAACGCACGGCGGCGACGTTTCCCGTGATCGAGGGCGTGCGTTGCGCTGTGCCCGGCGACCACGCCGTCGTCGAAGCCGACGGCACCATCACGCTGCTCGGGCGCGGATCGGTCAGCATCAACACGGGGGGCGAGAAGGTGTTTCCGGAAGAGGTGGAGGAAGCGATCAAGACCGCGCCGGGCGTGTCCGATGCGGTGGTGGTCGGGGTGCCGGAGCCGCGGCTCGGGCAGGTGGTGGCAGCGCTCGTCGCGGGTCCCGCGGTGAACGCGGAGGTGGTCAAGGCGCACGTGCGCTCGCAGCTCGCCGGTTACAAGGTGCCGCGGCACGTGCTCGTGGCGGCGTCGGTCGAGCGCATGGCCACCGGCAAGGCCGACTACAACGCCGTGCGTACCCGCATCGAGGCATGGCTGCAACAGGAGGCTCGGTCATGACGAGCAACGCCGCACCCCATCTTCTCGTGGACAAGCGCGAGGGCATCGCGCACGTCACGCTCAATCGGCCCGACAAGCGCAACGCGTTCTCGCCGGAGATGCTCGTGCGCCTGTGCGACG
>CALFEY010000399.1 GCA_937958295.1 uncultured Pseudomonadota bacterium | reverse complement strand
CGCGCACTTCCGGCTGGCCGTGGATCGTTCCTTCACGCTGCAAGGGATCGGCACCGTGGTCACGGGCACCGTGCACGCCGGATCCGTGCGCACGGGCGACGAGCTCGTGGTGCTGCCCGGCGAGCGCCGCGTGCGCGTGCGCTCGATCCATGCGCAGAATCGTGCGAGCGACGTGGCCACGGCCGGCGAGCGCTGTGCGCAGAACCTGGCAGGCGTCTCCCGCGACGAGGTCGAGCGCGGGGTGTGGATCGTCGCGAAGGCAGTGGCGCTCGTAACCGACCGCTTCGATGCGCAGGTGACGTGGCTCGCGGATGCGCCCCGCGCGCTCGCCAGCGGCGCGACCGTGCACGTGCACCTTGGCGCGACGCATGCCCCGGCGCGCATCGTGCAGCTCGATGCGCCGGTCGACCGCCGGACGATGCGCTGCCAAGTCGTGCTGCACCGGCCCCTGCACGCGCTGCACGGCGATCGTTTCGTCGTGCGCGATGCAAGTGCCACGCACACGCTGGGCGGAGGGCAGGTGCTCGATCCCCTCGCGCCCGCCCGCTACCGGCGTACCCCGGAGCGCCTCGCGCTGCTCGACACGCTCGCCACCACCGATCCCGCGCACCGCTTCACCCGGGCGGTCGACCTCGCGCCGCTCGGGGTCGACCTGGCGCGCTTCGCCCGCGCACACAACATCGCTGATCCCGCTATGCTCGCCCGTGCCGCCGGCGGCCATCGCGTGACGGGCGACGCCGGCGACTTCGTCGTCGCGGAGCCGCACTGGAACGCGCTCGTCACCAAGGTGCGCGACGCCCTGGCGACCTTTCACGCCGGCCATCCCGACGAGGTCGGCCCCGAGGGCGCCCGCCTCATGCGCATCGCCTTGCCGCGCGTGGACCGCGCTCTCGGTCGCGCAGTGATCGACCACGCGATTGCGGCCGGGCACGTGCAGCGCACGGGACCCTGGCTGCACCTGCCGGGCCACGACAATGCGCCGTCGGCGGAAGAGCGGGCGCTGCTCGGGTCGCTCGAGGCCCGCCTCGCAGCCGGCGCCTTCGATCCCCCCTGGGTGCGCGACCTCGCCCGCGAGCTCGCGCAGCCCGAAGCGCTCGTGCGCAAGACACTCCTACGCGCGGCCAAGCGCGGAGAGCTCTTCCAGGTCGTGCGCGACCTCTTCTACACGACGCACGCGGTGGCGCACCTCGCCGCGCTGGCGCGTGCCATGCAGGATGCAGACGGCGACGTGCGCGCCGCCCCGTTCCGCGATGCCACCGGCCTCGGTCGCAAGCGCGCCATCCAGGTGCTCGAGTTCTTCGACCGCGTGGGCTTCACGCGACGCGTGCGCGAAAGCCACTACGTCCGCGGCGACTCGCTGCTGGCGCTCGACGGCATCGCGAGCGACACGCAACTTCGATCATGAGGAAGAGAATCGTCCCTGGTGGGGCGGCCGGGCTTCAAACCCGGTTGGAGGCGCCATGCGCTTCCGGGTGGGTTCGACTCCCATTCTCTTCCGCCAAATGCCTGAGCGCCAGCTCGCTACGGGGGGCCTCGCGCCGCCGGGCCGCCCCAAGGCGCGTGCCCCCTGGGGGGAGGCGAGCGCCAGCTCGCTACGGGGGGATCTATCTATACCCCGCGGCCTGGAGCTCGAAGAGCTCCGCATAGCGCCCGTGCTGCGCGAGCAACGCCTCGTGCGTGCCCACGGCCTCGACGGTGCCGTCGGCCAGCACCACGATGCGGTCCGCCATGCGTACCGACGAAAAACGGTGCGAGATGAGCACGGCGGTCTTGCCTTCGGACAGGTCTTTGAAGCGGCGGAACACCTCGAACTCCGACCGCGCATCGAGCGCCGCCGTGGGCTCATCGAGGATCAGCACCTGTGCATCGCGCATGTAGGCGCGGGCGATGGCGATCTTCTGCCACTCCCCGCCGGACAGGTCGACGCCTTCGCGGAAGCGCTTGCCTAGCACCTGCGCGTAGCCGCGGGGAAGCTTGTGGATGACCTCGTCGGCCAGGCTGCGACGGGCGGCGTCCTCGATGCGCGCGCGGTCGTGGCGAGCCTCGATGCGGCCGACCGCGATGTTGTCCGCGGCGCTCATGTGATAGCGCACGAAATCCTGGAAGATCACGCCGACGTTGGCGCGCAGGGCGAACAGGTCGTAGCCGCGCAGGTCGTGGCCGTCGAGCAGGATGCGGCCCTCGTCGGGGTCGTACAACCGCGCGAGGAGCTTCACCAGCGTGGTCTTGCCGGCGCCGTTCTCGCCCACGAGGGCGAGCGTCTCGCCGGCGTGCAGCGTGAAGGACAGACCGCGCACCGCCCAGCGCTCCGCGCCCGGATAGCGGAAGCCCACGTTCTCGAAGACGAAGCCCGTGCGAATCGGCGCGGGGAACGCCCGCGGATCCGCCGGCGAGAGGATCTCCGGGCGGATCGCGAAGAATGAGAAGAGATCGTCGAGATACAGCGCCTGCCCCGCCACCTGCGAGAAGCCCGTGAGGAGGTTCTCGAGGAGCGTGTTGAGACGACGGAACGACCCGGCGAGGAACGTGAGATCGCCGATGGAGAAGTCGCCGTGCAGCGTGCGCCACACAATATACGCGTAGGCGAGATAGTACGCCGCGGTGCCCAGGGCCGAGAGCAAGCTGCCCCACCCGGCTCGCCGCAGCGCGATGCGTCGGTTGGCCGCGTAGAAGCTCTCGGCAAGCACGCGGTAGCGCTCGATGAGGAATGCATTGAGCCCGAAGATCTTCACTTCCTTCGCGCTCTCCGCCGATGCCCCGATCTGGCGCAGATAGTCGAGCTCGCGGCGCTCCGGCGTGCGCGCGTAGTTGAGCGAGTACACCTGGGCGTTGAAATGAGCCTCGCCGATGAAGGCCGGCACCAGCGCAAGGGCCAGCAGCGCGATGAGCCACGGCGCGAAGATCACGAGTCCGGCGGCGAAGGTGATCACCGTGAGCACGTCCTGCGCCTGGCCGAAAAGCTGGCCGATGAGACTCGTGCGGCCCGAGGCCTGCCGTCGCGCGCGCTCCAACCGATCCTGCAGCTCGCTGTCCTCGAAGTCCTCGAGGTCGAGCGTGGCGGCGTGGGTCATGAGCCGGAGGCTCGTCTCGTTGCTGAATTTTTCCGCGAGCATGCCTTCGACGAGCGCGACGCCGCGGCCCAGCACGTCGGACAGCACGGCGAGGGCGAGCTCGAGACCCACCAGCAGCACGAGGTGATCGAGCTCGCCCCCGGCCAGCCGCGAGGCGAGATCGCCGCTGGCGGCGGGCCCCTGCACCAGACGAACCACCTCGTCGATGATGAGCTTGCCCACGAAGAGGGTGGCTACCGGCAGGAGTGCCCGCACGATGCGCAAGGCGGCCTGGGCGAGCGTGAGCGCCGGGCTGGTGCGCCACACCAGCGCGAGGAACGGCGGGAGATTGCGCAAGGCGCCCACGCGCTCGCGCCACGTGCGCGCCGCCCCCGCCGCGGCGGCGGCGTCGAGGGCGGACAGCGGAGGTGCGCTAGCTCGCTTGGGCATCGCTCGTCACCTGCACGAGGGACGGCTCGATGACCCTGCGCAGATGCGCAAGATACCCGAGCCAGCCCACCCCCCAGGTCAACGAGGTCGCATGCCCGATCGCGGCCGGGTCGGCGCGATGCGCGTCGAGCCAGGCACCGATGTCCACGAGGATCGCCTGCCGCCGCACGCCCGCGCCGTCGGGAACGTCGAGGTCGGCAATCGCCGCCACGCGTTGCGCATCCTGGGGCGCCGCCGACGACTCGAGGCGCGCACCCACGTCGTCGTAGGCCCGGCCGACGAGATCGAGGATGTCCGCGAAGCCCCGTGCCGCGGGACCTTCCGTGATACCCACGTGCCCGGAGCGGGCGAGGCCCATGGCGGCGTCTCCCGCCAGGCGCAGCACGACGGGCAGCCGCGCCATCGTCTCCCACACGGCGAGCGGCACGCGCTTGCCGCTGCGTTCGCTCATGAACGCGGCCATCGCGGCATCCGCGCGCTCCCGCGCCCCGAGGGCGGCCTCCCGCGCCTCTTCCACCTGCCCGCCCGGCCGTCCCATGACTTCGCCCAGCGCGATCCGCAGGAAGGTGGCGGCGGCACGCACGTGCAGCGCGAGTTCCGCGCGCAGGGCCGCCGCCGCGCCACGCGGCCACATGATGAGGGAAGATGCCAAGGCCACCAGCCCCCCCAGGCCCACCGCCTCCACGCGCACGGCGCCGACCTCCCAGCCTTCCGGGACGATGAGATTGAAGAGCACCACCACGAGGAGCGCGAACATCGCCTGTCCGGCACCAAAGGAAATGGCCGCCGGTGCATAGCCCGCCAGGAACACGAGCAACGGCAGCGCAATCCACATCGCGAGCGGATAGCCGCCGATGACGAGCATGGCTACCGTGGCCAGCGCAAAGCCCGCGATCACGCCCGCCAGGGCGCTCAGGATGGTGGCGCCCGTCGTGGTCGCATTGCCACGCAGCACCGACAGTGTGGCGAGCACCACCCAGAACGCGTGCCCGATATCGCTGGCCTTGGCCACCAGCACGGCCAGCGCAAGGGCCACCCCCGCGCGCAGGCAGTTGCGCATCCACACCGCGCGCAGCGACAGGTGCGGCAGCAATGCCGCCGCCCAGCGCTCGCGCACGGTCGACGGCGCCTGCGGCTCCACCACCGCGAAGTCGTCGTGCAGGTGCACGGGCTTGCGTGCCATCACGGCGGCGTCCACGAGCATCGCCACGCCGAGATAGGAGAGCACGCGAAAGACGAAAGCGGCGCGGAAGGCGTCGACCACCGCGATCCCCGCCTCGCCCCGGGCGAGCGCGGCGCGCGCCGCGTCGTCGACGTGCTGGCGATGCATGTGCCGGGCCGCCGCCAGGTCGGTGAGGGGGACATCCGGGGCGCGCGCATCGACGGCACACGCGTCGGCCACGTCCGCCACGGACCGCAATGCCTGGGCTGCCGCCGCGGCGAGCGTGGCATTGCCCGGAGCCGCCGGGCCAACGGGGAGCGCGCGCGCAAAGCCGGACGCCTGCATGAGCCCGTCGATCAGGCCCAGCAAGGCGCGCTGGTGCTCGGGCGGGCCGGCGGGACGGAAACCCAGGACGGCCTGGACGTCGCGCAGGTGCGCGGCCGCGGCATCGACGCCGGCGAGCGCCGCAGCGGGATCCTTGCCCTGCACCACCTCCTCCAGCGCCGCGGCGAGGCTGCGCGCCATCGCGGCCACCGCCGTGTGCAGGTCGCGCCGCTCGTGGCGCGGCCACAGGAACGTCGCGGCCAGCGCGGCGAACACGAGCGCGACCACCCATCCGGCCACGCGCGACGGCAGTGTTGACGGGTCCCCCGGCACCATGACGGCCACCACGAACGCGAGGATCACGGCATTGTTGCCGAGCGCGAACTGCCCGCCCATCACCATCAGGAACTGAAAGAACACGCCCACGACGAACATCGCGATGACCGCAGGCCACAGCGTCTGCGACAACAGCGTGCCCACGGTCACGAGCACGATTCCCAACAGCCCGAGCGCGAGGTAGGCGAGAAGGCGCGACCCGCGCGGGCCCGTGAAGTCGGCCATCGCCAGCGCCGCGAAGCTGCCGAAGCACGCGACGAGCGCGAACTGGCCGTCGTGCAGCACGAGCAAGCCGAAGGCGAACAGCGCAGGCGTGACGAGCGCCACCCGCAGCGCCCGATGGAGGACCGTGCCGTCGGGATCGTTGACAGTGAGCCAGCGCACGATGCGCGCGTCCTCAGCGCGGCACGTTGCACGCCGGGCGCCGCGAAGGCCCGGAATGCAGCGGCAATGACATACACTCGGACCGCCCCGGCGACGGATGGGACCGGCCGGGCGCCCCCTCAAATATACGGAGAACCCGATGGCCCTCGTCGACCGCGTCAAGAACATGATCGTTGCCCCCGCCCGCGAATGGCCGGTCATCGCCGGCGAGACGCCGACCGTGGGGAGCCTGTACACCGGCTACATCATGATCCTCGCGGCGATCGGCCCGATTGCCATCGCGCTCTCGTTCGCCTTCCTGGGGCTGGGCTTCGTCACCGCGCTCATGAGCTATCTCATCGGGCTTGCGATGGTGTACGTGCTCGCCTTCGTGGTGGACTTCCTGGCGCCCCACTTCGGCGGCGAGAAGAACTTCATCCGGGCGCTGCAGCTCGTGGCCTATTCCGCCACGGCCGCGTGGATCGGCGGGATCTTCCACCTGATCCCGTTCCTGGGATCGCTGCTCTCGCTCGCGGCCGGCGTGTACACGCTCTACCTCTTCTATCTCGGCGCGCCCACGCTGCGCAAGTGCGCCACCGACAAGGCGGTCGTTTTCACGATCGTGTACGTGCTCTGCGCGATCGTGGTCGGCGTGCTGCTGTCGTGGATCCTGCTGGGGGTGACGGGCGCCGGCCTGTCCCCGATGGCGCTGTCGCGCTGATCCTCGCGGCGCCCTCACGCGCGGCCGGGCGCGACGGGGCGCTCCGCGAGCCCCTGCGCCACCGCGCGCTCGAGGTCGTCGAGATCGATGGGCTTCTGCAGCACCAGGGCGCCGGGCGGGACCACGTCCTCGTCGGTAATGGGCAGGCCGGTCATGAGGATCACCGGCAAGGCCGGGAAGCGATGCCGCAGCACGCGCAGGAGGTCGAAGCCGTCCTCGCCGGGCATGCGGACGTCGGAGATCACGAGGGAGATGGCGGGCTGCTCGTCGAGGGCATCGAGCGCCTCCCGCACGGAGCCCGCGCTTACCACGCCGTACCCGGCGGCCTCCAGGACGTGCCGCACGACGAACACGATGTCCTCGCTGTCGTCGGCAACGAGGATCAGCGGAGGAGGCAGGCAAGCAGCCGTCATGAAGCTAAAGGTCCTGGAAGGACGCGCGGGACGCGCGGCCAAACCGGGATTATTGCCGAAGGCGCGCCACGCTCCAACGAGGGCGCGCAATGAAGGCGGACGTGATGCCGCTTTACTTGGCCGCCACCGCGGTGCCTTCGCCGCGGCCGCGGCACTTTGCCTCGAGCGCCGACACCTGGCGGTACGCCGTGTACGCGTCGCGCGCGGCCGGCAGTTGCGCCGCCCCGTTGCGCAGACAGGTGGTGACACCGTCGCCAGGCTGCGCGGCCAGCGCGCGGTCGAAGGCGGCCTTCGCCTCCTGCGGCTGCCCAAGACGCGTGGCGAGCAGGCCCATGGCCTGCAGCGAAGCGATGTCGCCGGCGTCGCGCGCGGCCGCTTCTTTGAAGGCCAGCAACGCGCCCGCGGAATCGTCGAGGTCGAGGTTTACCTCGCCCAGCCGCCGCCACATCACGGCGTCGTTGGGCGCGAGTTGCACGGCCTTCTTGGCGGCGGCCAGCGCATCGTCGTACTGGCGCAGGTAGACGTAACCGGCCCGCAACTGGTTCCACGCCGCGGCATTGTCGGGCTCGCGGCGGGTCCACTCCACCGCGTAGAGCACGAGCACGTTCCAGTTGCCGGCGTCGCGCAACTCCTGGATCTTGGCTTGCAGTGCGGCGAGCGAGTTGCCGGCGTCGCTCCTCGCCACCGGCGCCGCAAGTGGCGGCACGGCCGCCGCTGCCACCGGCGCTGCGGGGGCGGCCGCCGGCACGCTCGCCGTGGGCGCGGGCGTCGCGGGACGAGTCGCTGCCACCGGCGCCGGGTTGTCGCCCGCCAGGAAATAGAACGCGCTGCCGGCGCCCGCGAGCAGGAGCACGCCGGCCGCGATGGCCGGGATCACGTAGCGCGGCGGGGACGCGCGCGCGCCTTTGCGCCGCGACGCGGGCGTCTGAACCGCGGGGGGCGGGGGCAGCGGACGCGTGGCGTCGAGATCGCGGTGCCGATCGAGCAGGCGCAGCGCGGTGCCGCGAGCCCGAACGTAGATCGCGGCCGCGGCAGTCTTGTCGCCGCCGGCCTGCGTGAGCGCGCGATCCCATAGCGGCTGGTCAACGTGGCCCTGGGCGTACTCGCGCGCCGCCTGCTGGGCGTAGGTGTCGATCTTGACCGGCGTGGCGGGCGCTTGGGGCACGGGGCGCCCGAGCGGCTTCAAGTCGATGGTAGCGGCCTCCTTGGGCGCCATGGCGGGGGACACCGTCACGTCCTCGTCGGCGCCACCCTCGCGATCGGGCGATGCCGGGGGGGCAGCGTCGGCGGGGTCCTTCGCCGCATCGTCGATGTCGACGAGCTCGAGCTTGAGCGGGGTCGGTTCCATAGACGCGCATGAGCAAGTTCGATACCAACTTGGCCGCGCGTTCAACTCCGTCCGACGCGCGGCGCGGTGCGCGGCAAATCCGCAGGCGGGCTGCCTTGCCGACACTCGCGTGCGCGCCCCGCCGACAGCCACACGACGCCCCGTGCTGCACCCTGGCGCGATCGTCGCCGCGCGCGACACCCGTCCAAGGAGATCGCCATGCATGCCCACGCCCATCCCCCTCGCCGCCTGCCCGCCCTTCTCGCCGCCCTCGCCATCGGCGCCGCCTCGGCTGCCGCTGCAGCGCAGGGCCTGACCGCGGGCGGCACCGGCGGCGGCGGATCCATCGCCGGTGGGCGGGCGCCAGGAGGTCCCGCCCTCGCCGCGCCCGCGCCA
>CALFEY010000398.1 GCA_937958295.1 uncultured Pseudomonadota bacterium | reverse complement strand
TGCGCCGCCGTGCCCGCGTGCGTTGCGACCACTCGAGCTGCCGCAGCTCGGCGAACGGCGACACGATGGTGTTCGAATCGCTGCCCACGCCGAAGCGCCCGTTCGCGGCCCAGTAACCCGGCCCCGGGAACGTGCCGTCGCCTAGGTCGGCCTCAGTGGTGAGCGCGAGACCCGCCACCGCACCGCTGACGGCAAGTGCAGCGACCTCGCGGTCGGTCATATGCGTAGCATGCACGAGACACCAGCGGCGGTCCACGTTGGCCTGGGTCAGGAGCCACTCCACGGGCCGCAGCCGGCTCCACGCATAGCACTCCTCCACCTCGCGCGTCTGCTCGGCGGCGTGGATGTGCACCGGGGACGCCGGACCGGCCAGGCGCACCACATGGCCGAGCTCCTCCGGCGTGACCGCGCGCAGGCTGTGCGGCGCGACACCGAGCACGAAGCCGTCGGTGGTGGCGCGCTCGCGTAGGCGGTCGACGAGATGCGTGAAGGTGTACGTCGTGTGCACGAAGCGGCGCTGCGCGGCGGTGGGCGCGGTGCCGCCGAAGCCGGCGTGCGCGTAGAACACCGGCAGCAGCGTCAGAGCGATGCCGGCAGTGCGGGCGCCGGCGACAATGCGCAACGCGAGCTCCGCCGGATCGGCGTACGGCTTGCCCGCTGGGTCGTGGTGCACGTAGTGGAACTCGGCCACGCAGGTGTAGCCGGCCTTGACCATCTCGACGTACACCTGCGCCGCGATGGCCTCGATGGCATCGGCGTCGAGGTGGTCGAGAAAGGCGTACATCGCCTGCCGCCACGACCAGAACGTATCGTCGCGATCCGTTGATGGGTGGCCGGTGCGGCCGGCGAGCGCGCGCTGGAACGCATGCGAATGCACGTTGGGCATCGCGGGCACCACCGGGCCGGCGAGGCGCTCGCCATCCTCACCAGGGACGGCGGAGGCCACGGCTGTAATCACGCCGGCGTCGTCGACGTCGATCGCAACGTCGCGTGCCCAGCCTTCGGGGAGCAGGGCGCTCGCGGCGCGCAGTCTCATCGCGACACCTCGTGCACCGCCGCGACGATGGCCGCGGACCCGGGCATATCCGGCGTGATGCGCACGCCGCGAGCGGCATCCTCGCCCTCCGCCACGAGCGTGTGGCCCTCGGGCAGGGTCACCGGCGCCCGCCCCGGAAGTTCGCACCTGCACGCTTGCGCAATCGCGTGGCACACGATCGTGGAGGCACGGCCGACCTCGCGCGGGGCATCCGCGACCACCGCCACCTCGGCCCTGGCGCGCTCGCGCCGGACCATGAAGTTGAAGTCCCGGGTGGGGCCGGATACCAGCTCGCAGGCGACCGGGGCTTCCCCCGCAAAGGTCACCACGGTGCCCGGGACGTGGACGAGCACGTCCTGCGCGCCGACGCGCAGGCGCATCCCTGCGCCCGAGAGGAGGACGAGCGTGCGGTCCACGCCCGCAAAGGTGGAGAAGGGCCCGTCGCGCTCGATGGTGGCGATGCTCGCGCGCCAGACGAAATCGTCAAGGGCCGCGCCCGGAGGCGCCGCGGCGAGCTCGAGGGTCGCGCCCCCGCCGTTCTTCCATGGCATGCTCCGGCTGTCGGCCGGCGTGACGAAGCGCTGGGTCATGGTCATCCAGTGTGCCTGATCGCGCAGGGTGAGGCGAGTGCCGCGCTTTACGGCGGTGTCGTTGACACTCTGCCCTATCATGGCAAGATCGAAGCCCGCCTGAAGTCCCGCACGTCTCCGGAGAATTCCATGTATTGCGCAAGGTCGCTCCTCGTGGCCAGCCTGGCCGCGTTTATTGCCGTGGCGCCGGCGGCGGCGCAGGTCAAGGTCGGCTCCAAGAACTTCACGGAGCAGTTCGTGATCGCGGAGCTCTACGCTCAGGCCCTCGAGGCCGCCGGGATCAAGGTCGAGCGCAAGGTCAACCTCGGCGGCACGCTGGTGGCGCACAAGGCGCTCGAGGAACGGCAGATCGACCTCTACCCCGAGTACACGGGGACGATGCTCATCAACGTGCTCAAGGCCGAGCCGATGACGGACCGCAAGACCGTCTACGACAAGGTCAAGGCCGACTACGCCGCCAAGGGGCTCGTCGTGCTCGCCGAAGCGCCGATGAACAACACCTACAACATGGTGGTCCGCCCCGAAACGGCGCAGAAGTACAAGCTGGAGACGCTCTCGGATCTCGCCAAGGTGAGCAAGGAGCTGAAGCTCGGCGCCGGTCCGGAATTCCGCGATCGCAAGGACGGCATCCCCGGCCTTCGCGCCAAGTACGGCATGGAGTTCAAGGAGGACCTGCAAATGGCCATCGGCCTGCGCTATCAGGCTATCGCCAATGGCCAGATCGACGTCGTCAACGGCTACGCCACCGACGGCATGATCGGCGCGCTCAAGCTCAAGCGCCTGAAGGACGACAAGAGCCTGTGGCCGCCCTACTATCTCGTGCCCGTCGTGCGTCGCGAAACCCTCGACGCCAATCCCAAGATCGCCGACGTGCTCAACCGCGTGAACGCGCTGCTCGACGATGCCACGATCACCGAGCTCAATTACAAGGTCGACGGACAGAAGAAGGAGCCCAAGGACGTCGCCCGCGACTTCCTGAAGGCAAAGGGCGTGGTCAAGTAGGCCGCTGCTCCGGCCACGCGGGGGCCTCGCAACGCCCATGAGCTGGTTTCTCGCCCACTGGACGGATGTGCTGGTGGCCCTGCGCGATCACGTGCTCATCGCCGCCACCGCGCTGGGGATCGCCTTCGCCATCTCGCTTCCGCTGGGGATCGCCGCGGCGCGCAGCCCCGCGATCTATCGCATCGCCATCGGGATCACCGGCGTGCTCTACACGATCCCCACGCTCGCCTTCCTTGCATTGCTCATTCCCCTCGTGGGGCTCGGGCGCACCAACGCCATCACGTGCATGGTGGCCTTCTGCCTCATGATCCTCGTGCGCAACATCGCCACCGCCCTCCGCGAAGTGCCCACGGACGTCGTCGACGCCGCGCGCGGCATGGGCCTGCGCGCGCAGGACATCCTCTGGCACGTGGAGCTGCCCCTCGCGGCCCCGGTGATCGTGGCGGGCGTGCGGATCGCCGCCGTGACCGTGATCAGCGTAGCGGTCGTCGCCGCCTTCGTCGATGGAGGCGGCCTTGGCACGCTCATCTTCGCCGGCATCAGCAACGACCACGCGGCCAAGATCTGGACAGGCGCGATCGCCGCGTGCCTGCTGGCTGTGAGCGTGGACCTCGCGCTCGGCGCGGCCGAGCGAACGCTGCGCGCGCGCGCCGGCTGAAGGCCGCATGCTCCTCATCGACACCTGGCGGTTCATCGTCGAGCATCCGGAGCGGTTCTTGGCGGCCCTCGAACGCCACGTGGTGCTGTCGGGCGCGGCGCTCGCGATCGGCGTCGCGATCGCCGTTCCACTCGGCATGTGGGTGGCACGCCATCCGCGGCGCGCGCTCGTCGCCGTCGCGCTCGCCAACACCGGGCGCACGCTGCCGTCGCTCGCGGTGCTCGCCCTCGTGATGCCGCTGCTCGGCACCGGCTTCGCGCCGTCGCTCTTCGCGCTCGTGCTCATCGCCTTGCCGCCCATTCTCATCAACACGTGCACGGGTGTGGAGGGTGTGGGTGCCGACGTGCTCGATGCGGCCGCGGGCATGGGCATGAGTGCGCGCGAACGCACCCTGCAGGTCGACATCCCGCTGGCGCTGCCGGTGATCGTGACCGGCCTGCGCACGGCGGCCGTCCAGGTCGTGTCCGCGGCTACGCTCGCGGCCTA
>CALFEY010000397.1 GCA_937958295.1 uncultured Pseudomonadota bacterium | reverse complement strand
CACGGGCTTCTCGAGGAAGTCGAAGGCGCCGATCTTGGTGGCATCGACGGCCGTCTCGATCGTCCCGTGGCCGGACATCATGACCACCGGCATGGTGAGCTGGCCGTTGGCCGCCCATTCGCGCAGGAGCGTGACGCCGTCGGTGTCGGGCATCCAGATGTCGAGGAGGACGAGCGCTGGTTGCTGCCGCTGCCGGTAGGCGCGTGCCTCGCCGGCGTTCTCGGCGAGGGCCACTCGGTAGCCTTCGTCCTGCAGGATCTCGGACAGGAGCTCGCGGATACCAACTTCGTCGTCGACGATGAGCACTTCTTTCGCTTGCGCCATGATGTCTTGCTTGCCTTTACGCCGCTGCTGCTGCGGGTTTGGTGCCGGCCGCCATGGCCGGGAACACGAGGGTCACCCGCGCACCGCCTTGCGGTGCATTGGCGAGGAGCACGCGGCCGCCGTGCTCGTCGACGATCTTCTTCACGATCGCGAGGCCGAGCCCGGTGCCCTTCGCCTTGGTGGTGACGTAGGGCTCGAATGCATGAGCGAGGATATCCTCCGCGAAGCCAGGCCCGCCGTCCTCGAACACCAGCGTGGCCCCGCTGTCCCGCGGGGCTAGCGAGATCGCGAAGCGGGGATTCGCCACGTCGGCCTGGGCATCGACCGCGTTCGAAAGGAGGTTGTGGAGCACCTGGCGCAGGCGGGTGGGCTCGCCCTGGATATACAGGGGCGTGTCCGGCAAGGATAACGCAACGTGCGGCCCGAGATTGTCGTACAGAGCGAGCACGTCCAGCAAGAGGCCGGTCAGGTCGACCTGGGCGAACTGGCCGGGGCGCGGCTGGCGCGCGTAGATGGCGAAGTCGTCCACCATGTGCTTCATGGCCCCGACCTGCGACACGATGGTCTGGGTCCCGCGGCGGAGCGTCTCCGCGTCGGAGGCATCGAGCTTGGCCGTGAGCTTCATGGCGAGCCGCTCCGCCGACAGCTGGATCGGCGTGAGCGGATTCTTGATCTCGTGGGCAAGACGGCGCGCCACTTCGGCCCACGCAGCGTCGCGCTGCGCCTGCACGAGCTCGGAGACGTCGTCGAACACCAGGACGTCGCCGCCGGCGCTCGCCGTACCCGGCAGCCGCGTGCCGCGCATGAGGAGCGTGCGCGAGAGGTTCGCCACCGTCAGGGCCGCCTCCTTCTGCCAATGGCCGTCGTGGCTGCCCTGAAAACCCTCGCCCACGAGATCGGCGAAAGGCGCGAGCGCGGGCAGGCGCGAACCCCACTCGGCCAGCGACAGGCCCAGCAGATCGGCCAGCGGCTGCTGGAGGATGACCGCAGCGCTCGGATTCACCGTGCGCAGGCGGTGGCGATCGTCGAATACCAGCACGCCTGCCGAGAGGTTGCCGAGGATGCTCTCCAGATACGCGCTCGTGGTCTCGATCGCGTGCCGGCTTTCTTCCTCGCGGGTGCGGGCCTCCGCGAGCTGCACCGTCATGGTGTTGAACGACTCGGTGAGCACGCCGAGCTCGTCGCGCGACACCACCGGCTGGCGGCGGGTGAAGTCGCCTTGAGCGACCGCGCGCGTGCCTTCAGCCAGGAGCCCCAGCGGCGCGGCGAAGCGCTCCGACAGGACCACGGCCAGCCCGAGCGCGGACGTCAGCGCGAGGAGCAGGGTCAGCGTGAGGGTGAGCGCATAAAGCCGCTTGAGCGAGCCGCGCGAGAAGGACAGTTCCTGGTAATCGCGCACGCCCGCCTGCACCCGCTCGGCGTCCTGCGCGAGCGCCTTCGGTACCGGCTCAACGATCTGCAACACGCGCAGCGGATTCAAGCTGTCCTCGGTGTTGACCGGCACCACCACGCGAAGCACGAGCCCGCCATCGAGCGCCTGCTCGATCTTGGAGTAGGGCTGCTGCAGGCGGGCGAGGCGCAGCGCCGCGAGCGGCGGCGGCTCCGGCGTGGCGCTGGAGGCGCCTGTGCCCGCCACCGCGAGCACCGCGCCCGATGGCGAGAAGAGCGCGGCTTCGTAGGCATTGAGCTGCTCCGCGGCGCGGCCCAGCGCAGCGGCCGTGTTGCCCCGGCTGTCGGCGAGCATCACCGCCATCTGCGTGCCCTTGTTCACCGTGTCCTTGAGCAGGTAATCGAGCGTCTTCTGCCCGAGCGCCAGCCCGCCCTCCAGGGCGCGGTCGACGCGCACGTCGAACCAGCTCTCGATGCTGCGGCCGATGAACTGCACCGACACGGCGTAGACGAGCGCGCCGGGCAGCACCGCCACCAGCGCGAACAGCAGCACGAGGCGCACGGCAAGGCGCGAGCCGAACACACCCTTGCGCCGGCTGCGCCGCAGGCGCCACAGCTGCCAGCCCACCACGAGCATCAGCACGCCGATCAGCACGGCATTGACGAGCAGCAGCGTGTCGTAGCCCTGGGCGAACAGGGCGGTGTTCGATGTGGCCGTGGCGAGCAGGAACACGGCGATCGCGGACAGCGACGCCGAGGCCAGCAGCAGCCAGCGCAACCCTCGCTTGCCGGGAAACGCACTCACTCCGGGCCCTTCGCGCCAAGCGCCGCGCCTGCGTGCGTCATGGCACGAAGCTCCAGCGATACCAGTCGGAGGCCAGCGTCCACTCGCGCGACGCGAGCGCGCTGACCTGGAACGGCTTCGGCAGCTGGTTCACGTCCAGGCGAAGGCGAATGGCAGCGTCGTAGCGCGTTCCGCGGGTGACCGCGGAGGCTACCGCCACCGGCCGTGAGGTGACGCGTCCCACGTAGCGCTGCACTTCCTCCAGCGTGTTGAAGGTCTGCGCCAGCAGTCCGCTGCTCACGCGATACTGCCGCGTGAGGGCGGTGTAGGACACGCGATACGTGAGCGAGGTCTGGGCCACCTTTTCGTCGAGCCAGTACCACCGGTTGCGCGTGAGCGAGAAATCGAGCCCGAAGTAGAGCGGGATGCCGTTTTGCAGCGCCTCTTCCAGAGTGGAGTTGAAGACGAGGTCGAAGTCCGCGGTGAGCAGCACCTCGCCTTCCTCGATGCGCAGCTCGGCTGCCCGCACGGGGATCACGTCCGCGCGCGCGGTCACGGTGGTCAAGGCGAGCACGAGTCCCATGCACCACGCGGCGAGCACGGTCCACCCGGGGCGGGCGGTGGGCATCGCGGGAACGAAGGCAGGGAAGGGGAACGGCATGCCGGTGGGGTTCGGTCACGGATCCGGCACGAGGGGCCGTGGACATCGCCGCCGGCCGTCTCGCCTCTCGCACGACGCTACGAGGCGCGGCGCAGGCGGGCGTAGAAAAAGCCGTCCTGATTGTGGCTCCCGCCATCGTCCGAAGGCAAGAGTTGACCGCCCTCGTGCGGGGTGCCGGGCGGGAAGCTGATGGTTTCGCGCAACGCCTCCGGGTGCGCCGCCATGAAACGGCCCACCGCCTGCTCGTTCTCCTGGGCGAAGACCGAACAAGTGACGTAGAGCAGCGCGCCGCCGGGTGCCACCAGGGGCCACAGGGCCTCGAGGATCCGCTGCTGCTGCGTGCCGAACGAATCGATGTCGCTCTTGCGGCGCAGCCACTTGCCGTCGGGATGGCGGCGCACGATGCCCGAGGCCGTGCAGGGCACGTCCGCCAGGATGCGGTCGAAGGGGCGCCCGTCCCACCACGCACGCGGCACGCCGGCGTCGCCCGCCTGGACCGCGATGCGCGGTCCGGCCAGGTGCAGGCGCTCGAGGTTGTCGCGCACGCGCGGCAAGCGCGCCTCGTCGGCATCGAGCGCGACGAGCTCGACGTCGGCGAGCTCCGCGATATGCGTCGTCTTGCCGCCAGGCGCGGCGCAGGCATCGAGCACGCGCATGCCGTCGCGCACGTCGAGGAGGGGTGCCGCGAGCTGCGCGCCGGCGTCCTGTACCGAGAAGGCGCCCTCGGCAAACCCGGGTAGCGCCGTCACGGGCTGCGGCTCCGTGACGACGAGGCCGTGCTCCCCCACCGGCACCGTGGCGATGCCGCGCTCGGCAAAGGTCGCCGCCAGGACCTCGCGCGTGGTCGCCTGGCGATTCACGCGCAGGGTCAGCGGCGGACGCTCGTTGCCGGCGACGAGGATCGATTCCCAATGCAGCGGGTGGTCCGCCTGCACGCGACCGATCCACCAGCGCGGATACGACCAGCGCGCCACGGGACTGGCCTGCGCCACCTTCGTGTTGAGCGCATCGCGCTCGCGCAGGTAGCGGCGCAGCAGGGCATTGACGAACGGCTTGGTCGCGGCGTGCGCGATCGCTTCCGCCGCATCGACCGCACGGTCGACCACGGCGAACGGCGGGACCTTCGTGTGATCGAGCTGGTAGAGCGCCACGGCGACGAGCGCCGCGAGCGGTGGCGCCGGCGGCTTGGTCGCGAGCGCCTCCACTAGCGCGGACAGGCGCCCCCAGTGGCGCAGTGTGCCGTAGGCGAGCTCCTGGACGAACGCCGGATTGCCGGCCTCGCCCCCCGCCCCGACCGCCGCCAGCGCCGCGGGCAGCGTGCGTCCTTCCAGGACCTGGCGCACGGCGAGCGCCGCGGCGCGTTGCTCGAGCTCCATCGCGGGTGCCTAGCCGGCGTCGAAGCGCGCGCCGGGGGCGAGCGCCCGGCCCGCGGCAAAAGCGGCGGCGTTCATGCGCTTGCCGCCGGCAGGTTGCAGGGTGACCAGCCGCAAGGTCCCCTCCCCGCACGCGACGTCGATGCCTTCGGGGCCGACCGCCAGGACCGTGCCCGGCTGCGCGGTGGGGTCACCCGCCGGGCGGGAGACCGGCGGTGACGGCTGCGTCTGCCACACCTTGACGACCTCGCCCGCGAGAGCCGTGGCAGCCCCGGGCACCGGATCGAACGCGCGCACCACGCGGTCGAGCGCCACGGCCGGGCGGGTCCAGTCCAGGCGGGCCTCCGCGCGACCGACCTTGCCGGCATACGTGGCGTCCCCCGCCGGCTGCGGGGTACTGGCGAGCCGGCCCTCCGCGGCGAGGCGGCCCAGCACCGCCACGATCGCATCGGCGCCCGCAGCGGTGAGCCGCAGGAGCAGGCTGCCGCCGGTCTCCCGGGGGGCGAGTGGCAAGGACACGGTGTGGATCATGGGCCCGGTATCGAGGCCGGCGTCCATCTGCATGATGGTGACGCCGCTCGTCGTATCGCCGGCGAGGATCGCGTGCTGGACGGGGGCCGCGCCGCGCCACCTCGGCAGCACCGAGGCATGGATGTTGAGGCAGCCGTAGCGGGGCCAGGCGAGCACGGCCGGCGGAAGAATGAGGCCGTAAGCCGCCACGACCAGCACGTCGAGGTCCACCGCGAGAAGGGGCTCCCGGGCGTCCTCGGTCTTGAGCGTGGATGGCTGCAACACGGGGAGGCCATGCGCCAGCGCAAGCGCCTTTACAGCGGAGGGCACGACTGCGAGACCCCGTCCACTGGGTCGATCCGGCTGAGTAAGCACTAACTGCACACGGCCGCCGGCCGCCAGGATCGCCGTCAGCGCCGCCGCGGCGAAGGGGGGCGTGCCGGCAAAGCCGATGCGCAGGGAGGCGAAGGAGCGTTCGCCGGAGGAGCTGCCGGTCACGGATGAGGCGGGCTAGCCCGCCAGTCGCTGCTTTTTCCGCTGCTTGGTGGTGAGGCGCGCGCGTTTGAGCGGAGACAGGTAGTCGACAAACATCTTGCCCACGAGATGGTCCATTTCGTGCTGGATGCACACCGCGAGGAGGCCTTCCGCGGACAGCTCGATCGATTCGCCGCGCTCGTTGCGCGCTCGAACCGTGATCCTGGCCGCCCGGGTAACGCTGTCGTAGTACCCCGGGACGGAGAGGCAGCCTTCCTCGCACTCCGCCTCGCCTTCGGCCTCGACGATTTCGGGATTCACGAGGACGAGCAGCTGGTCCTTGGAATCGGAGATGTCGATCACGATGATGCGCTTGTGCACGTCCACCTGCGTGGCGGCGAGGCCCACGCCGGGGGCGGCGTACATGGTTTCCGCCATGTCGCGCACGAGCTTCGCAAGCTCGGGCGTGAACGACGTGACCGGCGCTGCAACTTTTCTAAGACGCGGGTCGGGGTATTCGAGGATGGGGAGGAGTGCCATTGCTTGCCAAATCGGATAGGCCGGATGCAGAATCCGTGTTAAGTCCTTATTTTGTGGCGGTTTAGGACGATGGCAAGTGAGCGAAGGCGACAGGCGAGGGGTGGTGCGCGCCGCCTGCGGCGTTCGTGAATCCTTCAACCGCGCTTGCCAGCCCGTTGCCAAAATAGCGGCGTCGACCGGAAGAGGCGTTATGCTTCAACAGTTTACCATGGCTTTTCGCCTCGCTGCGGCGGTGGCGGGCTTTGCGGTCTTCGCCGCGCAGGCGCAGAACCTGCAACTCGTCGATCGTCCGCCGGACACGTACACCGTCCAGAAGGGGGACACGCTCTGGGGCATCTCGGGCAAGTACCTCAAGGAACCGTGGCGCTGGCCCGAGCTGTGGCGGATGAATCGCGACGACATCCGCAATCCCCATCTCATCTATCCCGGCGACGTGGTGAAGCTCGCCATCGTGGACGGCCAGCCGCAGCTCTCGCTCTCGCGCAACGACACCGTGGTGCTCTCGCCCACGGTGCGCTCGAGTCCGCTCGCAGCCAATGCGATCCCATCGATCCCGCCCAACGACCTCGAGCCCTACCTCACGCGTCCGCTCGTGACCGCGGGGCGCGGACTGCCCGGCTCCGCCGAGATCCTGCAGGGACGCGAGTCCGAGCGCGTGGTGCGCGGCGCCGGCGACATCGTGTACGTCCTGGGGATCGACCAGAAGGCCGGTGACTACTGGTACATCTACCGGCCGGCGAGCGCGATCGTGAACCTCGACGGTACTGAAGTGCTGGGTTTCGAGAACAAGTTCCTGGGCACCGCCCGCGTGGAGAAATTCGGCGACCTGTCCACCGTGCGCATCGAGTCGGCGGTGGAGGAGATCGTCGTGGGCGACCGTCTCCTGCCCGCGCCGCGCGAGACGCTCGTCAACTATGTCCCGCACGCGCCCACCAAGGACATCAACGCGCGCATTCTCCGTGTGCCCTTCGGCGGGCTCGAGACGGCCCGCGGCGGCATCGTCACGCTCGACAAGGGCACGGCCGACGGCCTCGAAGTCGGCAACGTGCTGGCGGTGTATCGCGTGATCAAGCCGGTGGAAGATCCGCGGCCGTCGCGGCAGCAGACCATCATCCTGCGCTACCTCGATCCCACCACGGTGTTCACCCCGCGCGAGTACGTGCAACCCGCCGACGAGCGCACGGGCCTGCTGTTCGTATTCCGCACGTTCGATCGCGTGGCCTTCGCCGTGCTCCTCAACACCACCGACCCCGTCCGGCCCGGCGACCACGCGCGCACGCCTTAGGCGCCCGCGCGTCATCCGTTCGACCCATGCCCGCCGCCCGCCGGGGCGCGGCATACTCGCCCGATGGACGACGCGAACCGGAGGGCGTGGGTCGAATTGTCGCTGCGGGGCGTCCCGTCGCAGGCGCTCGTCGCCTTGCTGCAGGCCTTCGGCAGCCCTGCCGCGGTGCTCGAAGCCCGGGCCGCCCAGCGCACGGCCATCGCCAATGTCGAATCCGCACTCGCGGCCCCCGCGCCCGCCGCGCTCGGCGTCACCCTCGATTGGCTGTCCGAGCCGGGCCACGACCTCCTCGCCTGGGACGATCCCCGCTACCCCGCCGCGCTCCTCGAGCTCGGCCACGCACCTCCGGTGCTGTATGTCATGGGACAGGTGGACATCCTCGCGCGGCCGGCGCTCGCCATCGTGGGCAGCCGCAATCCCACGCCGCAGGGCGTGGACAATGCCCGGGCGTTCGCCCGCGCGCTATCGGGCGCGGGTGTGGCCATCGTGTCCGGGCTGGCCGCCGGCATCGACGGCGCGGCCCACGAAGGCGCGCTCGAAGGGCCGGGCTCGACCGTGGGCGTGATGGGCACGGGCCTCGATCGCGTCTACCCGGCACGCCACCGCGAGCTGGCCCATGCCATCGCGGCGCGCGGCCTTCTGCTGTCGGAATTCCCGCCCGGCACGCCGGCGCGCGACTACCACT
>CALFEY010000396.1 GCA_937958295.1 uncultured Pseudomonadota bacterium | reverse complement strand
GTGCCGGCAATGGGATGCCCCGGCACGAACGAGGCGAAGCGCTCGCCCAGTCCCGCGCGCGCGGCCGCGATGACGTCCTGCTTGGTGCTCCCGGCATCGGTCACGATGGTGGAGGCGCCCAGCGCCGGCGCCATGGCCGCGAACAGGGCTGCGAACTGCGCCACCGGTGCGGCGAGCAGCACGATGTCGGCATCGGCGCATTCCGCCGCCCAGTTGTCCCCGAGCGTGCGCGCCCGGTCCACGACCCCGCGCGCGACGGCCGTGTCCAGGTTGGCCTGCGTGCGCCCCACGCCCACCACCTCGGCGACGGCCCCTGCCCGGCGCAAGGCCAGCGCGCACGACCCGCCGATGAGGCCCACGCCCACCACCACCAGCTTGCCTACGCGCACGCCCGCGGCGGGCGCCGCGGCGTCAGCGGCCAAGGGCCACTTTCAGCGCGGCGAGGAACCGCTCGTTCTCGGCGGGCAGCCCCACCGAGATGCGCAGCCACTCGCGCAGTCCATAGTTGGTCACGGGCCGCACGATCACGCCCTGGTGCAGCAGCGACACGTTGACCTTGGCGGCGTCGCCCATCTTCGCCAGGACGAAGTTGCCGTGCGAGCGGGCATAGGGCACCTCCAGGGCGTCCAGCCCGGCATAGAGCTGCACGAGGCCGGCGGCGTTGAGCTTGCGGCTCTCCTCGACGTAGTCGGTGTCGCCCAGCGCCGCCACCGCAGCAGCCTGCGCCAGCGAGTTCACGTTGAACGGCTGCCGGACACGATTCATCACGTCCGCCACGGCCGCCGTGGTCACACCGTAGCCGATACGCAGCGCGGCGAGGCCGTAGGCCTTCGAAAACGAGCGCGATACGAGCAGGTGCGGGAAGCGGCGCACCCAGCCCACGCTGTCGGCGTGATCGGCCGGATCGAGGTATTCGTTATAGGCCTCGTCGAGGATCACGAGGACTTCGCGCGGGACGGAGTCGATGAACGCCTCGAGCGTGGCGGGAGGAATCCACGTGCCGGTGGGATTGTTCGGATTGGCCACGAAGACGATGCGCGTGCGGGGGGTGATGGCGGCGCGCATGGCCTGCAGATCGTGACCGAGGTCGCGAGCCGGGACCTCGATGCCCTGCGCCCCGCGGGCGAGCGTGGCGAGCGGATACACGGCGAAAGCGTGCTGGGCGTACACCGCCTCGTCGCCGGGCTTGAGGAACGCCATGGTGGCGAGCTCGAGGATGTCGTTGCTGCCATTGCCGAGCACGAGCGCCTCGGGCGTCGTGTGAAAGCGGGCCGCAAGCGCTGCCTTGAGAAGGTAGCCGTTGCCGTCGGGGTAGCGCGTGATGTCGGCGGCGGCCGCGGCCACCGCCGCGAGCACCTTGGGGCTGGGGCCGCGCGGATTCTCGTTGGAGGCGAGCTTGACGATCGTGGCAGGGTCGAGACCCAACTCGCGGGCGAGGTCCTCGATGGGCTTGCCGGGAATGTAGGGAGCGATGCGCGCGACGTAGTCGAGCGCGACAGGCGTGATGGTCATGAAAGGTTCAATCGAGCGCTGCGGGATACGAGCCCAGCAGCTTGAGCAAGGGAGCGACGTCGGCAAGCTCGGCGAGCGCGGCCTGCACGGCAGGATCGTCGCGGTGGCCCACGAGGTCGACGAAGAAGAGGTATTCCCAGCGGCCCGTGCGGGCGGGCCGCGACTCGAGGCGCGACATCGATACGCCGTGGCGCGCGAAAGGCTCCAGCAGCTTGTGCACGGCCCCCGGGCGGTTCGGGCACGACATCACGAGCGAGGTCACGTCGCGCCCTGAGGGACCGGGCTGCTGACGGCCCAGCACCCAGAATCGCGTGGTGTTGTTGGGCTCGTCCTCGATGTGCGGCGCCAGCGTGGCGAGGCCGTAGATGGCGCCGGCATTCTCGCCGGCGATGGCCCCGGCGTTGGGCTCGACTGCAGCCAGGCGCGCCGCCTCCGCGTTGCTGGCCACGGCGATGCGCGGCACGGCCGGCAGGTGCCGCGCAAGCCAGTGCACGCACTGCGCGAGCGACTGCCCATGCGAGTACACGCGGGTGATGGCGGCCAGGTCCTTCGCGTTGGACAAGAGGTTCTGGTTCACGCGCAGGTTCACCTCGCCACACACCGACAGGTCGGTGGCGGCCATGAGATCGAGCGTGCGTCCCACGGCGCCCTCGGTGGAGTTCTCCACTGGCACCACCGCATAGTTTGCCTGCCCGCCTTCGACCGCGCGGAAGATGTCGTCGAAGGTGGGATACGGCGTGGCTTCCACCAGCGTCCCGAAGTGCTTGCCGACCGCAGCGTGGCTGAACGTGCCGGCAGGCCCGAGATACGCGATGCGCAGCGGCTGCTCCAGTGAGCGGCAGGCCGACATGACCTCGCGGAACACGCTGGTGACGGCGGCGTTGGGCAGCGGCCCCGGGTTCTCCGCGTGCAGGCCGCGCAGCACCTGCGCCTCGCGCTCGGGGCGGTACGCCGCAGTGGTGCCCTTGATCGCGCCGATCGCCTGCGCGTGCTTTGCCCGCTCGTTGAGGCGCGCGAGGATCTCGCGATCGAGGGCGTCGATTGCCTTGCGGTGATCGGCGAGGCCTTCGTCGCCTGGCGTGGGGGCGTCCTGGGCCATCGCTATTGCTCGTCGTCCGGCTCGACCACGCGCTCCAGACCGGCAAGCTTCTCGCCGTCGGAGAGGTTGATGAGCGTGACGCCTTGCGTGGAGCGGCTCATGGCGCGGATCGACTTGACCGCGGTGCGGATCAGCACTCCACCAGTGGAGATGAGCATCACCTCGTCGTCCTCGTGCACGAGCGAGGCGGCCACGACCTGGCCATTGCGCTCCGACTGCTGGATGGCGATCATGCCCTTGGTACCGCGTGCATGACGGGTGTATTCCACGATGGGCGTGCGCTTGCCGTAGCCGTTCTCGGTGGCCGTGAGCACCGATTGCGCCTCGTCCTCCGCGACCAGCATGGAGATCACGCGCTGGCCGGTGTCGAGCATCATGCCGCGCACGCCGTGGGCGTTGCGGCCCATCGGGCGGACGTCGCCCTCCTCGAAGCGCACCGCCTTGCCGCCGGAGCTGAAGAGCATCACGTCATGACTGCCGTCGGTGAGCGCCACGCCGATCAGCGAGTCGCCGTCGGTGAGGTCCACCGCGATGATTCCCGCCGCGCGGGGTCGCGAGAACTCCGACAGCGGCGTCTTCTTGACCGTGCCCATGGCAGTGGCCATGAACACGAACTGGTTCTCGGTGAACTCCCGCACCGGCAGGATGGCCGTGATCTTCTCGTTGTCCGCGAGCGGCACGAGATTGACGATCGGCTTGCCGCGCGACGCGCGCGACCCCTGCGGCACGTTGTACACCTTGAGCCAGTACACGCGGCCCCGGTTGGAAAAGCACAGGATATAGTCGTGCGTGTTCGCGATGAACATGCGGTCGACGAAGTCGTCTTCCTTGGTGGCCGTGGCCTGCTTGCCGCGCCCGCCGCGCTTCTGCGCGCGGTACTCGTCCACCGGCTGCGCCTTCATGTAGCCGCCGTGCGAGAGCGTGACGACCATGTCCTCCGGCGCGATGAGGTCCTCGATGGACAGGTCCACGCCCTGGGCGATGATCTCCGAGCGCCGCTTGTCGCCGAACTGGTCGCGGATGGCGGTGAGCTCGTCGCGCACGATGCGGGTGACGCGCTCCGGCTTGGCGAGGATGTCGAGGAGGTCGGCGATGATGTCCATCACCTCGCGGTACTCGGTGGTGATCTTGTCCTGCTCGAGGCCGGTCAGGCGTTGCAAGCGCAGCTCGAGGATGGCCTGCGCCTGGGCGTCGGACAGCTTGTAGCCCGTCGGGGTAAGACCGAAGCCCGGCGGCAGCCCGTCGGGACGGGCGGCACCGGCTGCGGCGCGCTCGAGCATCTGCTCCACCACCGGCGAGCGCCAGGCCTTGGCCATCAGCGCGACCTTGGCTTCGGGCGGCGTGGCGGAGGCCTTGATGAGCGCGATGATCTCGTCCACATTGGACAGCGCGACGGCGAGGCCTTCCAGCACGTGACCCCGCTCGCGGGCCTTGCGCAGGTCGAAGATGGTCCGCCGCGTGACGACTTCGCGGCGGTGCACCACGAAGAACTCGATGAGCTGCTTGAGATTGAGCAGGCGCGGTTGGCCGTCCACCAGCGCGACCATGTTCATGCCGAAGCTGTCCTGCAGCTGGGTGAGCTTGTACAGGTTGTTGAGGACGATGTCCGGAACCTCGCCGCGCTTCAGCTCGATCACGAGACGCATGCCCTTCTTGTCGCTCTCGTTGCGCAGGTCGGCAATGCCCTCGATCTTCTTTTCCTGGACGAGCTCGCCGATGCGCTTCAGCACCGCGTCACCGCCCACCTGGTAGGGGAGCTCGTCGACGATGACGGCCTGCTTGCCGCTGCGTTCGAGGTCCTCCACATGCGTGCGGGCGCGGATGACCACGCGGCCGCGGCCGGTGCGGTAGCCCTCGCGCACGCCTTCCAGCCCATACACGATGCCGGCGGTGGGGAAATCCGGGGCCGGGATGATCTCCATCAGCTCGTCGACCGTGATCTCCTGGTTGTCGATGAAGGCGACGCAGCCGTTGATGGTCTCGGTGAGGTTGTGGGGTGGGATGTTGGTGGCCATCCCCACCGCGATGCCGGAGGAGCCGTTGACGAGGAGGTTCGGCAGCCGGGCGGGCAGCACCGAGGGCTCCAGCTCCTTGCCGTCGTAATTGGGGACGAAGTCGACCGTCTCCTTTTCGATGTCGGCGGTGAGCGCCTCGGCGATGCGGTCGAGGCGGCACTCGGTGTAACGCATGGCGGCGGCGTTGTCGCCGTCCACGGAGCCGAAGTTCCCCTGTCCGTCGATGAGGGGATAGCGCAGCGAGAAGGGCTGCGCCATCCGGACCAGGGTGTCGTAGATGGCCGAGTCGCCGTGGGGGTGATACTTACCCATCACGTCGCCCACCACCCGCGCGCATTTCACGTAGGGACGATTCCAGGCGATGTTGGCCTCGTGCATCGCGAACAGCACGCGGCGATGCACCGGCTTGAGGCCGTCCCGCACGTCGGGCAGCGCGCGCCCCACGATGACGCTCATCGCGTAATCGAGGTAGCTGTGCCGCATCTCCGCCTCGAGGCTGACGGGAAGGGTTTCCTTGGCGAATTGCTCCATGACTGGGCTTTTTATCCGGAAGTGTGGGGCGAATGGGCGTTGCGAGCGGGTAGCCCCGTAAAACGTCACGCTAGCTCGCGTTTTACGGGTTCGGCGGATACCCCGCGGCTGCGGCGCGATGCCGGTTGCCGCTGGACCGGCGCTCGGAGGCCCTTGATATTGCGCGATTTTATCACGGCGTTGTATTGCCGCGACAGTCCGTTCCACGCCCAGCGCGCGGGAGGTGGTTTTCTTTTGCGGGGCGAAAACCCGTGTGCTATATTCGTCGGGGAGATATCGCATATCGCGCCGGCGGACAGCCGCTTGGCGCCGAAAACCTCAAGTTCGCAATAATTTGTTCAAAACCAAAGCCAAAGGGGTGAAACAATGACTCGACGTCTCGTCTCCGGAGCAGTTGCCGGCCTGTTCGCCGCGGCGTTTGCCGGCGGTGCGGTCGAAGCGGTTGCGCAGACCAAGGGATACGTGCCGGGGACGGCGCCGTGCCCGACTAACGGTGCTTATGTCTGCAGCACCTACCCGACTCCCACCAATGGAGTCGTGCGCAGTGCCGCGTACAACAGCACGGCGGGACTTTCCGGCAATCTCTGCTATCGCACGGGCTACTGGACGCCGGCGAATGCCATCGCGCAGTGCGACCCCGACCTCGTGCCGAAGCCGCCCGCACCCGCGCCTGCTCCGGCGCCTGCACCGGCACCGGCACCGGCACCGCGGCCTGCTCCGGCACCCGCTCCGGCACCGGCTCCTGCGCCGCAAGTGCAGAAGATCACGCTGGCCTCCAAGGCCCTGTTCGATTTCGACAAGTACGCGCTCAAGCCGGAAGGCAAGGCCGCCATCGACAGCGAGATCATCAGCAAGCTGGGCCAGGTGCAGAAGCTCGAACTGGTGCTCGTCACCGGTCATACCGATCGCATCGGCACGCAGCAATACAACCAGAAGCTGTCGGAGCGTCGTGCGGATGCCGTGCGCGACTACCTCGTCAGCAAGGGTGTGCCGAAGGACAAGATCGAAACCCTCGGCATGGGCAAGACGCAGCCCCTGCCCGGCGTGGTCTGCAACCAGAAGAACTTCAAGGAGCTCATCGCCTGCCTCGCGCCGAACCGTCGCGTGGACGTCGAAGTCAAGGGCGAGGCGATCCGTCGCTAACCCGGCTCCTGCTGCAAGAAAGCCCCGCCTTGTGCGGGGCTTTTTTTTACCTTCGCCCGGATGGAACCCGTGTCACAGGCAAAACCCGTAGACCTCCGCATCGACGCCCGCTGGATCGTTCCGGTCGAGCCCGTCGGCACGCTCGAGGGCCATGCGCTGATTGTCCATGAGGGGCGCATCGAGGCCCTCCTGCCGGCCGCGGCCGCCGACACCGCGTTCGCGCCCCGCGAGACGGTCGTGCTCGCCTCGCATGTGCTGATCCCGGGCCTCGTCAACGCCCACGCGCACTCGGCGATGAGCCTGCTCCGGGGCGTCGCCGACGATGTGCCCTTGAAACCCTGGCTACAGCAGCACATCTGGCCGCGCGAGGGAAAGTTTGTCTCCCCGGAGTTCGTCTACGACGGGACCCTCCTCGCCTGCGCCGAAATGCTCCGGGGCGGCATCACGGCCTGCAACGACATGTATTTCTTTCCCGAGGATGCGGCCCGCGCCTACGACCTCGCGGGCATGCGCGCCCTGCTTGGCGTGCCGATTCTCGACTTTCCCACGCCCTATGCGGCCGACGCCGAGGGCTACCTCGCTCGTGGCCTGGCCGCGCGCGACGCTTGGCGGCATTCCGGGAAGCTGTCGTTTGCCCTTGCCCCGCACGCCCCCTACACGGTGAGCGACGCCACGTTCGGGCGGGTGGTGATGTTCGCGCGCCAGCTCGACCTTCTGGTGGAGACGCATCTCGCCGAGACGCGCGAGGAGGTGGACGACGCGCGCAAGGCCACCGGCAGCAGCACGCTCGCGCGGCTCGATCGCTTGGGCGTGACCGGCCCCGGCTTCGTGGCGATCCACGGCGTGCACCTCGACGCCGCCGACATCGCACTCCTCGCAGCCCATGGCTGCCATGTGGTGCACTGCCCGGCGTCCAACATGAAGCTTGCCAGCGGCATCGCCCCCGTCGCTGCACTGCTCGGCGCCGGCGTGAACGTGGCGCTCGGCACCGATGGCGCCGCGTCCAACAACCGGCTCGACATTCTGGGCGAGATGCGCCTCGCGAGCCTGCTGGCCAAGGTCGCCACGGGCGACGCCGCGGCGCTGCCCGCCGCCACGGTGCTCGCGATGGCCACCATCAACGGTGCGCGCGCGCTCGGCATGGACGGGGTGACCGGATCGCTGGTGCCCGGCAAGGAGGCGGACGTGGTGGCAGTGGATCTGTCCGCGCTGTCGATGCAGCCCGTGTTCGACCCGCTGTCGCACCTCGTGAACGTGGCCGGTCGCGAGTGCGTGAGCGACGTGTGGGTGCGGGGCGATAGAATCGTGGTGAACCGGTCGCTCACCACCCTCGACGAGTCGGCGATCCGCGCCCAGACCCGGACGTGGCAACAGCGGCTCGCCTCCACCTGATGACCCACGTCTCCGTCCACGCCCCCAACGCCGATCCGGCCGAGCTCGCCAAGTTCTCGGAGATCGCGCATCGCTGGTGGGATCCCAATAGCGAGTTCCGCCCACTGCACGAGATCAATCCACTGCGCCTCGGCTGGATCGAGACGATGGCGGGTGGGCTGGCGGGCAAGCGCGTCCTGGACGTGGGCTGCGGCGGCGGCATCTTGGCCGAAGCGATGGCCATGGCCGGCGCCGAGGTGACCGGCATCGACCTGTCGGAGCGGGCGCTCGGCGTAGCGCGGCTGCACGGCCTCGACTCGGGCATCGCCGTCACCTACCGCCTGGTGGCGGCCGAGACCTTCGCCGCGGAGCATCCGGGCCACTTCGATGTCGTCACCTGCATGGAGATGCTCGAGCACGTCCCCGATCCCGCCTCCATCGTCGCGGCCTGCGCCCGCGCCGCGACGCCCGGCGGTACGGTGGTGTTCGCCACGCTCAATCGCAATCCCAAGTCATACGCGTTTGCGATCCTCGGCGCCGAATACGTCCTGCGCCTGCTGCCGCGCGGCACCCACGACTGGACCAAGTTCGTGCGGCCGGCCGAGCTCGCCCGCCATGCCCGGCGCGCGGGCCTCGACCTGGCCGCGATGAACGGCATGACCTACAACCCCCTCACCCGCGTGTACCGGCTCGAGCCCGACACCTCGGTGAACTACCTTGCGGCGTTCCGCAAGCCTGCCCATGACTCCTGACGCGCCCCGGCCGCTGCCGGTGGAAGCCGTGCTCTTCGACCTCGACGGCACCCTCGCCGACTCCGCCGGCGACCTGGCCCTCGCCCTCAACATGATCCGCGAGGTGCGCGGCATGCCGCCCATGCCGGATGCCGACCTGCGGCCCTATGCCTCCTCCGGCGCGCGCGGGCTGCTGCATCGGGGCATGGGCATCACGCCCGAGCACGCGGAATACGCCGCCCTGCGCGAGACGTTCCTCGCCAACTACGCCGGCTGCCTCGCCAATAAGACCACGCTCTTCGACGGCGTGCCCGAGATGCTGGATGCGATCGAGGCGCGCGGGATCAAGTGGGGCATCGTCACCAACAAGTTCATGCGCTTTGCACAGCCCGTGGTGACGTCGCTCAAGCTCGCGACGCGCTCGGCGGTGCTGGTGGGCGGCGACACCACGCCTCATCCCAAGCCGCATCCGGCCCCGCTGCTGCACGCCGCGCAGGCCCTGCGCGTGGAGCCCACCCGCTGCGTATACGTGGGCGACGACCTGCGCGACGTGGAAGCCGGCAACGCCGCCGGCATGGCCACACTCGTCGCGGGCTACGGCTATATGGGCGTTGGCGGCGATGCGCGCCGCTGGCCGGCCACCGGCTGGCTCGACCGTCCCCTCGACCTCGTCGCCTGGCTGCCGGCCTGAAGGCACCTCAGGCGGGACACGATCCCGCGTTGAGCAGCAGCCATTCGCGCGGCTGGCCGTCGCGCTGACCCACCACCCGCACCTGCTGCTGCGCGGCGAGCGGCCGCAGCACCGCACTCACGAGGTCGTCGGGCGCGGTGAGGGCGATTCCGTTGGCCTGCGTGAGGCGATCGCCCTTGCGCATCGCGAGCATGGCGGAGAAGCCGCTGTCGTTGCGCACCGAGAGCCCGCCGCGATCGGCCACGAAAAGCGTGGTCCACGTCCCGGGCTTGGCGATGATTCCCTGGAAGAGCTCGGCGTTCAAGCGCAGTACCGGTCCCTTGAAGCCTGCCGGCGGCGTGCACGCCGCGCTGCGCACGGGTCGCGCGGCGGCCGTCGGCGAAGCATTTGGCGTGGTGGGGGCGGACTTCGGCGCGGGGTCGCTGCGCAATGCGATGCGGCGCTCCGTGCCGCCTTCGCGGATCGTGATGCCGTCGGGGAAGACGGCCACGAGCGACGCGCCCTGCGCGATCTCCTGTCCGGCGCCCACGAGGCGCGGGCCGGATGGCAGCCGGAAGAGCGCATAGCCCCGACCGTTTCGTTCCGCGAACACCCCGAGGAGCCGCGTGTCGCCAGCCAGGGCGGCGGGCTCGTCCTTGCGCGCTTCGGGCGCGGGACTCGCAGCTCCGGGACCGTGCCAGAGTCCCGAGGCGAGGATCACTGCCGCGGGGTCCGCGGGCGTGGCAGGCGTCACGGTGACGGCGGCAGGTCCCACCCAGCGCCAACCCCACCACGCGAGCACGCCGACGAGCAGCGCCAATGCGGCGGCAGTGGCCAGGAAGCCCCCGATGCTCAATGCAGACGAGCGCAGCGTCATGCGCGCGCGGAAGCAGGCAGGCGGGCGCAGCGGGAGCAGGACCCCGCGTCGCTATAATCGTTGCTTTCGAGCCTGTCCTGCACCGTGAACCCCCGCCTCGGTCTGCTATCCCCGTACCCGTTCGAGAAGCTGCGCGCGCTGTTCGCGGGCGTGAACCCCGATCCCGCCAAGCGGGCCATCAGTCTTTCGCTCGGGGAGCCGCGGCATCCCACGCCGCGGCTCATCCTGGAGGCGCTCGACGCCGCAGCGGGAACGTTCTCGAATTATCCCACGACGATTGGTCCGCCTGCCCTGCGCGAGGCGGTTGCCGCGTGGCTCGGGCGCCGCCACGCGATCCCGGCGCTCGATCCCGCGACCCAGGTGCTGCCCGTGCTGGGCAGCCGCGAGGCGCTCTTCTCGTTCGCGCAGACCGTGCTCGATGGCTCGCGTCCGGAGGCCACCGTGGTGGTCCCCAACCCGTTCTACCAGATCTACGAAGGGGCGGCGCTCCTCGCGGGCGCGCGCATCCATTGCGTGAACGCCCTGCCCGAGCACGGCTACGTGCACGACTTTGCCGCCGTGCCCGAGACCGTCTGGGCGCGCACGCAGCTCCTCTACGTGTGCTCGCCCGACAACCCCACCGGCCGCGCCCTCGACCGAGCGGAATGGCGCGAGCTTTTCGCGCTGTCCGACCGCCACGGCTTCGTCATTGCCTCCGATGAGTGCTATTCGGAGATCTACTTCGACGAGGCAAGGCCGCCGCTCGGCGCCCTCGCCGCGGCGCAGCTTGAAGGACGCGCCGGCTATCCGCGCCTCGTGGTGTTCGGCAGCCTGTCCAAGCGATCCAATGCGCCGGGCCTGCGCTCCGGCTACGTCGCGGGCGACGCGGCGCTGCTCAAGGCCTTTCTCCTGTATCGCACTTATCACGGCAGCGCCATGAGCGGCCCGGTGGCCGCCGCCAGCGTCGCGGCATGGAACGACGAGACGCATGTGCGCGCGAACCGTACCGAATACGCCGCCAAGTTCGCGGCGCTGCAGCCGCGCGTGAACGCGGTGCTGCCCTGCGCGATGCCCGAGGCAGCGTTCTATCTGTGGGCGCGCACGCCGATCGACGACGCCCAGTTCGCCCGCCGCCTCTTCGCGGAGGAGAACGTCACGGTGCTGCCCGGTAGCTATGTCGGCCGCGAGGCGGACGGCGTGAACCCGGGACGTGACCGCATCCGTCTCGCGCTCGTGGCCACGCAGGCGGAGTGCGCGGAGGCCATCGACCGGCTGGTGGCCTTCACGCAGCGGATCGAGCGTAGCGTCACAGCCGCCTAGGCGAGGGCCGCCGCGGGGGCCTTGTCGACGACCGCCACGGTCGCGTTGCACCGCCGATGTCCGTCCCCACCTTGGGAGGGCGCGGCACGGCTTCCTCTATAATTTCGCCTTTCGCCCGCCCATTGGCCCAACAACTCCATGTCCGACCTCGCCTCCGTCATCGACACCGCCTGGGAAACGCGCACCACGCTGACCCCCACCTCGGCCCCCGCGGAGGTCCGTGACGCCGTGGCGCATGCCATCGCCGAACTCGATGCCGGCCGCGCCCGCGTCGCCGAGAAGCATGCCGGGAAGTGGGTCGTGCACCAGTGGCTCAAGAAGGCGGTGCTGCTGTCCTTCCGCCTCGCCGACAACGCGGGGATCGGGCTGTCGGGGCCACAGGTGCCATTTCGCTTCTACGACAAGGTGCCCACCAAGTTCGCCCACTACACCGACGAGGCCTTCGCCGCCGCCGGGGTGCGGGTGGTGCCGCCGGCCGTGGCGCGGCGCGGCGCGTTCATCGCGCGCAACGTGGTGCTGATGCCGTCGTACGTGAATATCGGCGCCTACGTCGACGAGGGGACCATGGTCGACACCTGGGCCACGGTGGGATCGTGCGCGCAGATCGGCAAGAACGTGCACCTGTCAGGCGGTGTCGGCATCGGCGGCGTGCTGGAGCCTCTGCAAGCCAACCCCACGATCATCGAGGACAACTGCTTCATCGGCGCGCGCTCCGAAGTCGTGGAGGGCGTCATCGTCGAGGAGAACTCGGTGCTCGGAATGGGCGTGTTCATCGGCCAAAGCACCAAGATCTACGACCGCGCCACGGGCAGCATCACCTACGGCCGCGTGCCGGCCGGTTCCGTGGTGGTGGCGGGCAGCCTGCCGTCGGGCAAGGACGGCTGCCAGCTCTACTGCGCCGTGATCGTGAAGCAGGTCGACGCGAAGACGCGCAGCAAGACCAGCATCAACGAGCTCCTGCGGGCCTGATCGCGATGTCCGTCCACATCAAGACGCCGGAGGAGATCGAGAGCATGCGCGTGGCGGGGCGGCTCGCTTCGGAGCTCCTCGACTACCTCACGCCGCACGTCAAGCCGGGCGTGACCACGGGCGAGATCAACGAACTTGCGCACCGCTACATGCTCGACGTGCAGAACACGATCCCGGCCACCCTCAACTACGCGCCGCCGGGGCATTCGCCGTATCCGGCGTCGCTTTGCACGTCGATCAACCACGTGGTGTGCCACGGCATACCCGGCGACAAGAAGCTCAAGGACGGCGACATCGTCAACGTCGACGTCACGGTGATCAAGGACGGCTTCCACGGCGATACGAGCCGCATGTTCACCGTGGGCAAGCCTTCCATCCAGGCCAAGCGCCTGTCCGACCTCACCTACGACGCAATGTGGCGCGGCATTCGCGCAGTGCGCCCAGGGGCTCACCTGGGCGACATCGGTGCCACGATCCAGCGCTTCGCCGAAGGCCACGGCTTCTCGGTCGTGCGCGAGTTCTGCGGCCACGGCATCGGGCGCCAGTTCCACGAGGAGCCCCAGGTGCTGCACTACGGCCGACCGGGCACCGGGCTCAAGCTCCAGCCCGGGATGATCTTCACCATCGAGCCCATGATCAACGCCGGGCGCCCCGGCATCCGCGCCCTCGCCGATGGCTGGACCATCGTCACGGCCGATCATTCGCTTTCCGCGCAGTGGGAGCACACCGTGCTCGTCACCGAGGACGGCTACGACGTGCTCACCGTGTCCGCGGGATCGCCTGCCCCTCCCGCCCTGGCGGCCTGACGCCCCTCGTGGCCACGCCGCTGCCGACGCAGGACGCGCCCGCAGCACCCGTCGCGGAGGGGGTACCCGACATCCCGGCGCTGCGCGCGCACCTGCGCGAGCGACGCCAAGTCCTGCGCGAGGCGTTCTACGCCGACCCCGATACCGCCCGGCTCACCCGTGATCACGCGGCGCTCGTCGACGAGGTGATCCGCGGCGTGTGGCGGGAGTGCCGCATGCCTCCCGCCCTGGCCGCCGTGGCCGTGGGCGGCTACGGTCGTGGCCAACTCTATCCGCACTCCGACGTGGACGTGCTGGTGCTCCTGCCCGATGACGCCGTCACCCCCGCGGCGGCGATCGAGCGCTTCTTTGCCACGCTCTGGGACATCGGCATCGAGCTGTCGCATGCCGTACGCACGATTGCCGAGTGCGAAGTCGAGATGGAGGCCGACGTCTCGACCCGCACGAGCCTGCTCGAGAACCGCCTCCTCGCCGGGTCCCGGGCGCTGCTGCGGCTGTTCCGCCGACGCTTCGAGGCCAAGCTCGACATCCGCGCGTTCTACGACGCAAAGGTCCTCGAGCAGCAGGCGCGCCATCTCAAGCACCAGGACGCGATCTACAACCTGGAGCCCAACGTCAAGGAGAGCCCCGGCGGATTGCGCGACCTCGCGTCCGTGCTGTGGATCGCACGCGCCGCCGGCTTCGGCAGCTCATGGCGCGAGCTCGCCCGCAACGGCCTTATGACGCTCGGCGAGGCGCGCGCCGTTGCCCGCCAGGAGCGCTTGATCGGGGGCCTGCGCATCCGCCTGCACTATCTGCTCGGCCGCCGCGAGGATCGCCTCGTCTTCGATGCGCAGAACGCCCTCGCCGCCGAGCTCGGCCTCAAGGACACGCGGGCCAAGCGTGCGAGCGAGCAGCTCATGCAGCGGTATTACCGAGCGGCCAAGCTGGTGCTGCAGGTCAACACGATCCTGCTGTCCAACCTGCACGCACGGCTGCATCCGGCGGCAACCACCCCGGTGATCATCGACGGCGAGTTCCAGCAGGTGGACGAGCTCCTCGACATCCGCGAGGACGGCCTCTTCGCCCAGCGTCCATCGGCCATGCTCGATGCATTCCTGCTCCAACAGACGCGCCGGGAGCTCAAGGGCATGACCGCCCGCACGGTACGGGCGATCTGGGCGGAGCGCTACCGCATCGATACCGGCTTCCGGGCCGACCCCGCCAACCGCGAGCGCTTCATCGCCATGTTCCGCGCGGAGCGCGGCCTGTTGCACGGCTTGCGGCGGATGAACCTGTACGGCGTGCTCGGCCAGTACCTGCCGGTGTTCGGGCGCATCGTGGGGCAGATGCAGCACGACCTCTTCCACGTATACGCCGTGGACGAGCACATTCTCATGGTGATCCGCAACCTGCGCCGCTTCACCGAGCCCCAGCACGCGCACGAGTACCCGCTGTGCTCGCGGCTCATGGCCGACTTCGAGCGGCGCTGGGTGCTGTACGTGGCGGGCCTCTTCCATGACATCGCCAAGGGACGCGGCGGCGACCACTCGAGCCTCGGCGCGCGGGACGCGCGGCGCTTCTGCCGCGATCATGGCCTGCTGCCGGCAGACGCCGAGCTCGTCGAGTGGCTCGTGGAGCAGCATCTCGTGATGTCGTCCACGGCGCAGAAGCAGGATCTCACCGACCCCGCCGTGATCCGTGCCTTTGCCGAGCGCGTAGGTACCGAGCGGCGCCTCGCCGCGCTGTACCTGCTCACCGTGGCGGACATCCGCGGCACCAGCCCGAAGGTGTGGAACAACTGGAAGGGCAAGCTCCTCGAGGATCTCTACCAAGCTGCACGCGCCGTCATTGCCGGCGATGCCCCCGAGCGCACCGTGCTTGACAGCATCGATGCAAGGCGTGCCGATTCGCGGCGTCTGCTCCGCCTGTACGCCGTGCCCGACAACGCGGAAGCGGCGCTATGGAAGCACCTGGACACACCGTACTTCCAGCGGCACAACGCCGAGGAGATCGCATGGCACGCGCGGCACTTGTACTGGCGCGTCGAGAAGACGGTGCCCGTCGTAAAGGCGCGGCTCTCCCGCGACGGCGCTGGCATGCAGGTGCTGGTGTACGCGCCGGACGAGAAGGATCTCTTCGCGCGCCTGTGCGGCTTCTTCGGCCGCGCCGGATTGTCGATCTATGAGGCAAAGATCCACACCACGCGCTCGGGGTTCGCGCTCGACACCTTCACGCTGAACGATCCGGCGCTGCGCGGCACGTCCTACCGGGAGACGCTATCGATGGTGGAGATGGAGCTGTCGCGCCTGCTGCTCGCCCGGCCGCCGCTCGAGCGCCCGGTGGCGGGACGGGTGTCCCGCCGCGTGAAGCACTTTCCGCTCACGCCGGAGATCCAGATCTTCCCGGACGACAAGGGCACGCACTACATCCTGGAAGTCACCGCAGGCGACCGGCCCGGCCTGCTCGCCTCCATCGCCTACACGCTCGCCGAAGGCAACGTGAGCGTGGCGAGCGCGAAGATCAACACGCTCGGCGACCGCGCGGAGGACGTCTTCCTGCTCGAGGGCAACCGTCTCCACGACGAGCAGGCCCTGCTGCGCCTGGAGACGGCACTGTACGAAGGGCTGCGGATGTAGGGTCGCGTGCCTCGCGCCCTTGGACTCGGCCCACCGGGGCCAGCGTGGTCCGTGCCATCGCGTTGAGGGCGCGGTTGGGGAAGTGCGGCGCCGGCACCGTCCGGCAGAACGCTTTCCCCACCGCCGCCTCACGCCGTAGGCCGATCTATCCCCACGCCAGCGCGCAACCCCGGCACCGATCGCGCCGCCTGGCCCGCTACTCGTCGCGCCCAGCGAGCTCCGGGAACAGGATGTCGGTGAAGCCAAAGCGCCGCATGTCACGAATCCGCTGCGGGTAGAGGATCCCGTCGAGATGATCGCACTCGTGCTGCACCACCCGCGCATGGAAGCCGTCCACCTCGCGCCGGATCGTTCGCCCCGACGGGTCGAAGCCTTCATAGCGCAGGCGCGTGTAGCGCGCCACCACGCCGCGAAAGCCCGGCACCGACAGGCAGCCTTCCCATCCTTCCTCCTCCTCGTCGGACAGCGGCGTGAGGATCGGATTGACGAGCTCGGTGTAGGGCACCGGCTCGGCGTCGGGATAACGCGGGTTATGTTCGAGGCCGAAGATCACCACGCGTAGCGGCACCCCGATCTGCGGCGCGGCGATGCCGGCGCCATCGTGGGCGTGCATGGTGTCGCGCATGTCCGCGAGCAGCGCGGCAAGCTCGGATGTGCCGAAGCCGGCGACCTCGCGCGATCGCTCGAGGAGGCGGGGGTCGCCCATGCGCAGGATCTCGCGGATCATTGCGGTCCTTGGCGGGTCGGGCGCGTCACAGGCGCGGCGCGATGTGGTCGAGCAGCGCACGGACCTTCCCCATGGCCGTCTCGAGCACGTGCGAGATCCCCTCCATGGAGATCTCGCGCTCGCTCTCGCCGCGACCGGCCGCATGATTCACCACCACGCAGATCGCGACGTAGGGCAAGCCGAGCTCGCGCGCGAGTGCGGCCTCCGGCATGCCGGTCATCCCCACGAGGGTGGCGCCGTCGCGCTCCAGGCGATCGATCTCCGCGGCGGTCTCCAGGCGCGGCCCATTGACGGCACCGTAGACGCCGCCGTCCTGCAGCGGCAGTTGCGCGGCGGCCGCCGCAGCGAGGCACTTCTCGCGCAGCATCGGCGTGTACGGATGCGTGAAGTCCACGTGGGCGAGGTTGCCCTCGCCGCCATCGAAGTAGGTCGCCTCTCGACCCGACGTGTAGTCGATGATCTGGTGCGGCAACACGAGGTCGCCGGGCGAGCAGCGGCAGATGCCGCCCACCGAGGCCACGGCCAACACCGCGCTGGCCCCCTTGTCCTTCAGGGCCCACAGGTTCGCGCGGTAGTTCACGCGATGCGGCGGGATCGTGTGTCCATGGCCATGCCGCGCCAGGAACACCGCGTCCACGCCGGCCACCTGGCCGAAGAGGAGCGTGGAAGAGGGGTCGCCGTAGGGCGTGCGTACGACCTCCCGATGCGCCACGGAGAGCGTGGACAGGCGGGTGAGGCCGCTACCGCCGATGATTGCGAGCATGGAACTTGCTTTGGGGACGTGGTTGCACGGGGCGTAGGGTCACGCCGACGCCGCACCCGCCGTCGGGACGGGGATGACGCTGGGCATCGTTTGGCGGCCCGCCAGATTTCATGACATTATCATGCCGATTCTCGACATTCCGTCGCTGTAGCCTCGATCGATTGTAAGCGGCCCTTGAGGTTCCCGGGCCGCGCCACTTGCCGGCGCCACGGACGCAAGCCGTCCCCGCGCGCGAGGAAGCGTATGTACCTGGACCGCCTCTTCAAGCTGATGGCCGAGAAACAGGCCTCGGACCTCTTCATCTCCTGCGGTGCGCCGATCAACCTCAAGGTGAACGGCATCGTCCAACCTGTGTCGACGCAGCCCATGGACATGGACACCGTGCGCCGCATCGCCTACGAGCTCATGAGCAAGGAGCAGGCGCGCGAGTTCGAGAACACGATGGAGATGAACCTCTCCCACCTCGACCGCTCGGTGGGCAACTTCCGCGTGAACATCTTCCGCCAGCGCGGCACCATCTCGCTCGTGATTCGCTACGTGCGCAGCAACGTGCCGCCCTTCGAGCAGTTGAAGCTGCCGACGGTGCTGCTCGATCTCGTCACCGCCAAGCGCGGGCTCGTGCTGGTGGCGGGCGCCACGGGCTCGGGCAAGTCCACCACGCTGGCGGCCATGATCGACCACCGCAATTCCACCAAGCCGGGCCACATCCTCACCATCGAGGACCCGATCGAGTATCTCTTCGAGCACAAGCAGAGCCTCGTCAACCAGCGTGAGATCGGCGTGGATACCACCACCTACGCCAACGCGCTGCAGAATGCGCTGCGCGAGGCCCCCGACCTCATCATGGTGGGTGAGGTGCGCGACAAGGAGACCATGCAGTCCGCCCTCCTCCATACGCTGACGGGCCACCTGTGCCTCACCACGATCCACGCCAACAACAGCTACCACGCGCTGTCGCGGATCATCAACCTGTTCCCGCACGACGCGCGCTCGGCCGTGCTCTCCGACCTGTCCATCGGCTTGCGCGCCATCATCTGCCAGCGTCTCATCCGCAACCGCGACGGCGAGCAGCAGCCTGCCGTGGAGATCCTGCTCAACACGTCCCTCATCGCGGAGCTCATCAAGAACGGCGAGTTCTCGCAGATCAAGGAAGCCATGGAGCAGTCGCTGTACCCGGGCTCCCAGACCTTCGAGCAGTCGCTGTGCCGCCTCTACCTCGATGGCGTGATCAGCTACGAGGAGGCCATGGCGGGCTCCGATTCGCCCACCAATCTCGCCTGGCAGATCAACCAGAGCAGTCCCACGTCCCGGGTGGACAACATGGAATCCAGCCAGCGCCGCGACGACGGGCAGCCCGGTGCGGACTTCGCCTCGATGACCATCAACACCGAGCTCCTCGACCGCACGCACTGACCCCGTCGATCCCGCAGCGCGCCGGCCGCCGCGCCGGGGCCGTGCGGTAACATCGGCGGATGCCCTCCGCCCCGGACCCCACGCTCGCGCTGACCCGCGAGCTCATTGCGCTGCGTTCCCCCACGCCGGACGACGGCGGTTGCCAGGCGCTGCTGCAGTCCCGACTTGCGCCGCTCGGCTTCGCCTTCGAGACGTTGGTGTCCAACGGCGTGACCAATCTGTGGGCGCGGCGCGGACAGGCCGCCCCACTCGTCTGCTTCGCCGGTCACACCGACGTCGTGCCCACCGGCCCGCTTGACGCCTGGCACTCCGATCCCTTCGTGCCCACCGAGCGCGAGGGCTATCTCTACGGCCGCGGGGCAGCCGACATGAAGGCATCGCTGGCGGCGTTCATCGTAGCCATCGAGGGCTTCGTCGCCCGGCATCCGCAGGCCGGAGGCTCGATCGCGCTGCTCATCACGTCCGACGAGGAAGGCCCCTCGGTGGACGGCACGGTCAAGGTCGTGGAGCGCCTCGCGGCGCGCGGCGAGCGCGTCGACTATTGCGTGATCGGCGAGCCGTCGTCCACCGCCGAGCTGGGGGACATGATCAAGAACGGCCGCCGCGGCACTCTTTCGGGCACGCTGGTCGTCAAGGGCGTGCAAGCCCACATCGCCTATCCGCACCTGGGTCGCAATCCCATCCATCTCGTCGCGCCCGCGCTCGCGGAGCTCGCGGCCATGTCATGGGACGCAGGCGACGAATACTTCCCGCCCACGTCGTTCCAGTGCTCCAACATCCATGCGGGTACCGGCGCCACCAACGTGATTCCCGGCCTGCTCGAAGTGCAGTTCAACTTCCGCTATTCCCCGCAGAGCACGCGCGAATCGCTGGCCCAGCGGCTGGAGGACGCGCTGCGCAGGCACGGCCTCGATTACACGCTCACTTGGACCGGATGGGGCAAGCCCTTCATCACGCCTCGTGGCCGCCTGGTGGACGTGGCGGGGGCGGCCATCCGCGAAGTTACCGGCCGCTCCCCCGAGCTTTCGTGCACGGGGGGCACCTCCGATGGCCGCTTCATCTGCGACGTGTGCGAGGAGCTGCTGGAGCTCGGACCGGTGAACGCCTCGATCCACAAGATCGACGAGCGCGTGCGCGTGGCCGACCTCGCGCCGCTTGCGCGCATCTACCAAGGCATCCTCGATCGTCTCCTCGTGAGGGTCGCATGATCCCGTCCGGCGAGCTCATCACCCTGCGCGACTGGCTGCGCTACGCGGTGTCGCGCTTCGGCGAGCAGCGGCTCGCCTTCGGGCACGGCAGCAGCGAGGCCTACGACGAGGCGGCCTACCTCCTCCTGCACGGGCTGCACCTGCCGCTCGACCGCCTCGAGCCGTTCCTCGACGCCCGCCTCACCGAGGATGAGCGGTCGAAGCTCGGCGCGCTCTTCTCCCGGCGCATCGACGACCGCATTCCAGCCGCCTACCTCACGCACGAGGCTTGGCTCGGCGAGTTCCGTTTCTACGTCGACGAGCGCGTGATCATCCCGCGCTCCTATATCGCGGAGCTGCTGCCCGATGCCCTGGAGCCCTACGTGGGCCGGGCCGACGCCGTGGCCACGGCGCTCGACATGTGCACAGGCTCGGGATGCCTCGCGATCCTCCTTGCGCATGCCTACGAGCACGCCGACATCGACGCCGTCGACCTCTCCTCCGACGCGCTGGCCGTCGCGCAGCGCAACGTGAGCGACTACAACCTCGCGGCGCGCATCAACCTCATCCGTTCCAACCTCTTCGAGAACCTGCCCGAGAAGAGCTACGACCTCATCATCTGCAACCCGCCCTACGTCGACGCGCGCGCCATGGAGGCGCTGCCGCCTGAGTATCGCCACGAGCCGGAGCTCGCCCTGGCGGGCGGCGACGACGGCCTCGATGCCGTGCGCGTGCTGCTCAAGGAGGCACCGCGCTTCCTGAACCACGGTGCCTCGCTCGTGGTCGAGGTCGGCCACAATCGCGCAGCGGTGGAAGCCGCCTTCCCGCGGCTGCCCCTCACCTGGCTCGCCGCCGCGGAGAAGGAGGACGGCGTGTTCGTCGTCCGCCGCGAAGAGCTGGTGGCGGGACGCTAGCGCGCGACCGCAATGAGCGCCTGGCGCGAACGCTCGGGCGGCGAGATCCTCGTCGCGAATCTCCTGGCGCAAGGCGTGGACCTTGCATTCGGCGTCCCGGGCGAGAGCTATCTCGCCGTGCTCGATGCGCTCGCCGACGTCGAGGACCGGCTGCGCTTCATCGTGTGTCGGCAGGAGGGCGGCGCAGCCTACATGGCCGAGGCCTGCGGCAAGCTCACGGGACGGCCAGGCGTCGCCTTCGTCACGCGCGGCCCGGGCGCCACCAACGCAGCGGTGGGCGTGCACACCGCGATGCAGGATTCGACGCCAATGGTGCTCTTCGTGGGCCAGGTGGGCGGCGACTTCGTCGACCGCGAGGCCTTCCAGGAGGTGGACTATCGCCGCATGTACGGGAGCGTGGCGAAGTGGGCCACGCAGATCGACCGGGCGGAGCGCATCCCCGAGTATGTGGCGCATGCATTTCGCATCGCCATGTCGGGCCGCCCCGGGCCTGTGGTGCTAGCCCTCCCCGAGGACATGCTCACCGCCCATGCGCGCTGCACGGATGCACCGCGCGTGGAGCCGGTGGTCACGGCCCCCATCGCCGCCGATGCCGATGCCGCGCACGCGTGGCTCGCCGCGGCGCGTGCGCCGCTCGTGATCGCGGGAGGCAGCCGCTGGGATGCGTCCGCTCGCGCGGCGCTCGCGCGCTTCGCGCGCGCCCACGCGCTCCCGGTGGCTTGCGCCTTCCGCCGCCAAGAGCTCTTCGACCACCGCGATCCGCATTACGCAGGCGACGTGGGCATCGGGATCGACCCCAAGCTCGCTGCGCGCGTGCGCGAGGCGGACGTGCTGCTCGTGCTCGGCGAGCGGCTGGGCGAGATGACCACGAGCGGCTACACGCTCCTCGAGGTGCCTGTGCCGCGGCAGCAGGTCATCCACGTGCACCCTTCTCCGGACGAGCTCGGGCGCGTGTACCAGCCGGCGCTCGCCATTGCCGCCACCCCCGGGGAGTTTCTCGCGGCGATGGAGGCACGTGCGCCGGTCGCCGGCGACGCACGCCAAGCGACGCTGCAGGCGATGGCGGCCGAGCGCGCCGCGTGGCGCGCGCCGCGCGCGGTGCCAGGCGCGGTTGATCTGTGGCAGATCGTGCTGGCGCTCGATGAGCACCTGCCGGACGACGCGATCGTGACCAACGGCGCCGGCAACTACGCCACGTGGATGCATCGCCTCTTCCGCTATCGTGAGCTTGGCGGCCAGCTCGCCCCCTACTCGGGATCGATGGGATATGGCGTGCCGGCGGCCGTGGCGGCCAAGCTCGTGCATCCCGCGCGCACGGTCGTGTCCTGGAACGGCGACGGGTGCTTCCTGATGAACGGCCAGGAGCTCGCCACGGCCGTGCAATATGGCCTCGGCGTGCTCTTCGTGGTGATCGACAATGGGATGTACGGCACCATCCGCATGCACCAAGAACGGACCTATCCGTCCCGGGTGTCGGGCACGTCGCTGCGCAATCCCGACTTCGCGGCGCTCGCCCGGGCCTACGGCGCGCAGGCAGAGACGGTGCTGCGCACAGCCGAGTTCATGCCGGCCGTGACGCGCGCGCTCGCCGCCACGCGGGCGGGCATGCCTGCGCTCCTGCACGTCAGGGTGGACCCCCAGGCCATCACCATGACCGCCACGCTGGACGCGCTGCGCGCCCAGGGCGAGGCCGCCCAGGCGCAGCGCCGCGGCCCCGCGACGGGGCCGTGATCGGCGGACGCTAGGTCGCCGCGGGCACGGCGTCGCGCAGCACGCGCCCGAGCACGATGCGCCACAGTCCGCCGTACATCATCGCGATGCCCACGAGGATGCCGAGGAACTTGTAGGAGCTCTCGGGCCACCCCATCGCGATGAGCACTGCGATCACGATCGACAGGAGGGCGTCGGTCAGCACCCAGCCCCAGCCCTTGCGCGGTTTCAGCTTGAACGCGAGGATCGCGCTTGACACGCCGTGGGCGAAGACGAATGCACCGATCATGAGCGCAATCGAGGCGATGCCCGCCGCGGGCTGCACGAGCAGGAACACGCCGAGCAGGAGCGTAAGGATGCCGAGCAGCAGCTTGAGGCCGAAGCCGTCCTTGCCGCGCTCGTGGATTGCCGCGGCGATCTCGAAGATCCCGCCGAGCACGAGCAGCCACGCGAGGAGCAGGTTGAACGCAAGCGCGGCGACCGCGGGCTGCATGATCGCGAGGATGCCCGCGAAGATCATCAGCACGCCCCACACCACGGACCAGGTGCCCACCTTGCGGACGGGCGAATTGTTGGCTTCTGCCATGTTGTTCTCTCCCTCTAGCGATCACGCATCCTAGTCAACTTGCGCGGGCGTGGCAACGTCACCCGCGGCG
>CALFEY010000395.1 GCA_937958295.1 uncultured Pseudomonadota bacterium | reverse complement strand
GCAGGTGCCGGGCGTGGACTACCTGAGCTTCGGCCTGCTCGACCTCGCGCAGTCCCTGGGGCACCCGGGGCAGGCCACTCACCCCGACGTGCGACGCGCCGTGGCCGATTGCACCGAGCGCGTCCACCAGGCGGGCAAGCGGGTGCGCGAGGACTTCATGCGCTTCGCGTGGGTCAACGACGTGCTGCGGGCAGGCGTGCGCAAGCTCCTCGACGGCACGTCCGGCCCCGCCGCCCATTCCGCCTAGGGAGTGTCCATGATCGAGCAGGACGTCGTCATCAACACGAAGTACGGACGCCAGCCCGGCTACGCCGCGTGTCCGAGCGAGCCCGGGAGCTATCCCGGGATCATCATCTACATGGACGCGCCGGGTTTTCGCGAGGAGCTCAAGATCCAGGCGCGGCGGGTGGCCAAGCACGGCTACTTCTGCCTCGTGCCCGACCTTTACTACCGCAACGGCACCTTGCGCTTCGACGTGCCCCGGCGCAACGAGGCGATGTCCGCGGTCATCCGTGCCGCCATGCAGGGGCTCACCAACGCGGTGGTGGCCGAAGATACCGCGGGGATGATCGCCTTCCTCGATGGCCAGGACAAGTGCAAGGAAGGTCCGCTCGGCTGCGTCGGCCATTGCATGAGCGGTCCGTTCGCCATGACGGTGGCCGCGCGGTATTCCCGCATGCGCGCCGCCGCTGCGCTGTACGGCGTGGACATGGTCACCGCCAAGCCCGACTCGCCGCATCTGCTGGCGGCGGATATCAAGGGCGAGCTCTACATCGGCTTCGCCGAGCACGATCCGTCGGTGCCCTCAACGGTGGTACCCGAGCTCGAGCGCGCGCTCGACACCGCGGGGACGCGCTACCGCATGGAAACCTACATGGGGGCGCACCACGGCTTCTGCTTTGCCAATCGTCCGGACTACGACCCGGCCTCTGCCGAGCGGTGCTGGGACACGCTGTTCGACCTATGGGACCGCAACCTCCGCTGACACCATGCCCGAGCTCGCCATCCCCGACGGCCACCTGTACTACGAAGTACATGGCGAAGGCTATCCCGTGCTCCTGTTCGCCCCCGGATTCTTGAGCTCGCGCATCGAGCGCTGGTCGACCAATCCCGCCAAGCCCGGCGTACCGCAGGACTGGCTCGATCCGGTGCCGGCGCTGCGCGACCGGTTCAAGCTCATCACGCTGGACGTGCGCAACGCCGGACGCTCGCGTGCGCGGCTACGGGACACCGACGACTGGGAGACGTACACCGACGACGCCCTGGCGCTCGTCGATCACCTGGGCGCGACGCGCTTCCACATTTTCGGCGCGTGCATCGGCGTGTCCTTCGCCCTGTCCGTGGCCAAGCGTCGGCCCGACGCGGTGACCTCGCTCGTGCTGCAGAACCCGATCGGCCTGTCGAGCGTGAACCGGGAGGCCCTCGATCGCGAGTTCGACGCCTGGGCCGGGCAGGCCCGCGGCTGGCCGGAGATCGATCCCGCACGCCTCGAGGACTTCCGTGCTCGCATGTTCGGCGGCGACTTCATCTTCAGCGTCACCCGCGAGTTCGTGCGCTCGTGTCACCTGCCCATGCTGCTCATGCCGGGTAACGACCTCGTGCACGCCTCCAATGTGTCCGCCGACCTCGCCCTGGCGCCAGCCGTGACGGTGCTCGACCCCTGGAAGGGCCTCGCCCTGCGCGACATGGCCATGCAGCGCGTGCGCGAGTTCCTGGTGCACCACACCCCCGCATGAGCGACGCGGGGTCCCACGCTCTCGAAGAGGAGGCCAGCGACCGCGCGCAACGCCTGGTATTGGCCCAGCAGGCCACCCTGCCGCCGTCCTGGCGCGTGCTGGACCGCGCACTGGTCCGCCTCACGAGCCTGGCGCTCTTTGGCGTGGGTGCCCTGTTCACCCTCCTCGTGACCGCCGAAGTGATCTCCCGCTACGTCTTCAACTTCTCGATCTTCTTCGTCAACGCCGCCGCGCGGCTGCTGCTCGTGTGGTTCTTCCTGCTGGGCGCAGGTCTCGCGCTGCGGCACTACGCGCACGTGGGCTTCGAGCTCTTCGTCGCGCGGCTGCGGGGTGCACGGCGCCGGGGAGTGCTCACCGTCGCCTACCTGTGCTCGCTCGTCTTCTTCCTCCAGATGATCTGGGGCGGCCTGTATTCGATCGGACCCGCCATGCCACAGAACGAGGCGGGCCTCGGCATCAGCGTCGCGTGGTTCGTGCTGGCCGTGCCGGTAGGCTTCGCGCTCCTCGCCTATCACGCGATCGTGCTGCTGGCGGTCCTGTGGCGCGAACGCGTCACGCCCGGACAGCGCCCATGACGCTCGCCGTCCTCGGCCTCATCTTCTTCGCCACGCTCGTGATCGGCGTGCCCGTGGCCTTTGGGATGGGCCTCGCGGGAGGCACCTGGATCCTCTTCTTCGAAGGCATGGAGCCCACGATCCTCGTGCGGCGGTTCTACCACGCGCTGGGCTCCTTCCCGCTGCTGGCGATTCCGCTGTTCATCATGCTCGGCGTGCTGGCGGACCGCGCGCGCATGCTGCCGCAACTCGTGGTGTGGCTGCAGATGATGTTCGGGCGGCAGCGCGGCGGAATGGCGTACATCAACGTGGTCTCCTCGATGCTCTTCGCCGGCATCAGCGGCACCGCGGTGTCCGACATCGCGAGCCTTGGGCGCATCCAGATCCAGCTCATGACACGCGCCGGCTATCCTCTCGCCTACAGCGCAGCGCTCACCGCCGCAACGTCGATCATCGGCCCGATCATCCCGCCGAGCGTGGCGATGATCATCTACGCGCTGGCCACCGGCACGGTCTCCGTCGGCGCGCTCTTCGCCGGGGCGGCCATCCCCGGCCTGCTATTCGGTCTCGGCTTCATCTTCATGGCCTGGCGCACCACCCGCAAGCACGGCTACGGCACGGTGGCGGACCGCCCGCCGGCGCGGGCCATCGCGCGGCAGACGCTGCGCGTGCTGCCGCTGCTGATTCTGCCGGTGATCATCGTGGGGGGCATCTTCACCGGCGCGTTCACCGTGACGGAGTCGGCGGCCGTGGGCGTCGCGTACACGGCGGTGATCGGGCTCTGCGCGCACCCACGTCTGCGCTTCAGGGACTTCTACGACGCGGTCCTATACAGCGCCGTCATCAGCTCCGTGGCCGGGATGCTCCTCGGCGTGGGCGCGATCGTGTCGTGGATTCTCACCTACAACCGGGTCACGCAATCGCTCGCCGATCTGCTGATCTCCATCACGAGCGACCCGTCCATCTTCATGCTCCTCGTGCTCCTCGCGTTGCTGGTGCTGGGCATGCTCATGGATGCAGTGCCCATCATGGTGGCGCTCGCGCCGCTGCTCGCTCCCATCGCCAAGCAGTACGGCGTGCCGGACCTCCAGTTCGGGCTCGTCTTCGTGGTCACCTGCCTCATCGGACTGGTCACGCCGCCGGTGGGCGTAATCCTGTTCATGACCTCGAGCATCGCCAATGTCCCGCTCGAGAAGATCTCGGTGGCCGTCCTGCCTTTCGTGCTCTGGATGATCGCCGTGGCGTTGCTGATGGTGTTCATGGCGCCGGTCACCCTGTGGCTGCCCGGCGTCCTGGGCTTCTAAACACAAGACCTACCAGGAGGAAGAAGATGCGAAACCCCTCGAGCCGCCGGGCATTCCTGAAGGCCACCGCCGCTATCGGCGGCGCCGGAGCGATCGGCGCGCCAGCGTTTACGTATGCCCAAGGCGCTCCCCGCACGCTCAAATTCGGGCACATGCTGCCGCCCGACCAGGTCCACCACAAGGCCATCGTGCTGTTCGGCGAAGAGCTCGCCAAGCTCTCCGGCGGCAAGATCAAGCTCGACATCTTCCCGAGCTCGCAAATGGGCAGCATTCCGGAGATGCTGCAGTCGGTGCAGGCCGGCTCCCTGTCGATGACGCTGGCCGTTCCGGCGTGGTACTCGAGTTTCATCAAGCCTTTCGATGCCTTCACGCTGCCCTACCTCGTTGGCAACGAGGCCAAGCTGCGCCCCGCGCTGGAGGGCGCGCTCGGCGCCCAGATGAACAAGATGGCCGAAGCCGCCGGCTTCAAGATCCTGGGCTTCCTGCTCCTGGGCGCCCGCAGCATCGCCAACAAGCAGCGGCCCGTGAACACGCCCGCGGACATGAAGGGCATGAAGCTGCGCGTGATCAACAGCCCCGTCTACCTCGCGGCGTTCCGCGCGCTCGGGGCCAATCCCGTGGCGATGGACCCCTCGGAGCTCTACCTCGCCCTGCAACAGGGCGTCGTCGACGGCTTCGAATATCCGTTGCCGGACCTGCTCGCGCAACGCATGAACGAGGTGTCGAAGTATCTGTCGCTCGATCGCCACACGACCGACTTCTTCATCGTCACCACCAGCGTCAAATCCTGGAGCGCCCTGTCTGCCCAGGAGCAGGGATGGGTCACCGCCGCCATGAAGACCGCAATGGACTGGCAGTGGAAGACGCAGCCGCAGGAGATCGCCAATGCGCTCGCCAAGCTACGCACGCTCATGACGGTGAACGAGATCTCCCCGGAGAACAAGAAGCTCTTCGTGGACGCGACCAAGCCCGTCTACGCACAGTTCGAGCCCACGATCGGCAAGGACTTCCTGCAACTCGCCATCAAGGAGTTGAACTAGACGCGCCGGGGCGGCCCGCATGGTGGCCAGCACGAAGCCCGCCCCACAGCTTGCAGCGCAGCTCGCCGCGCTCGAGCGGCAGCTCTATGCCGCCCAGGCGGCGGGCGCGGTGGCTGCCATCGCGCCCCTGCTGTCGGCCGACCTGCGCTACGTACACTCCACGGGCGTGGCCGAGACGCGGGAGGCGTACCTCGCGGGAGTGCGCGACGGCGCCTACGAGTACGGCGCCATCGCGAGCCGTGACGTGCAGCTCGACGTGTCGGAGGACCTCGCACTCCAGCGCGGCATCGTGGACATGACCGTGGGCGCGCACGGCGCGGCCAAGTCGCCGATCCGGCTGCTCTTCTGCCTCGCGTGGCGGCGGGAAGGACCACAGTGGCGACTGCTCTACCGGCTGGCCACGCGGATGGACTGACCGCGCGCAGGTTCGCTATGCTCCGCGGGTCACGTTCCCGTACCCCGCATGGCCCGCCGGCCGCACTATCACGTCTACGTCATCGAGCTCGATGCGAAGGTGCTCGACGAGCCGCGCTTCGCGAAGGCCAATCCCGGCTACCGAGCCGGGAAGCCGTGCGTATACGTGGGGATGACCGGCCTCGATCCCGACGTGCGCTTCGACAAGCATAAGGCCGGCATCCAGGCCAACCGCTACGTGCAGCGGTTCGGGCTGCGGCTCCTGCCGGAGATCTACGCCGCGTACAACCCGATGACCTACAACGACGCGCGCGACATGGAGGTGGAAGTGGCGATCGACCTGCGCGAGGGCGGCTACGGCGTGTGGCAGGCGTAAGCTCAGGCGTCGCGGCGCACGGCCGGCGACTTCCGGGCGGCGGCCGTCCCCGTCCTGGCCTTGCCCTTGCGGCCCTGCCGCGCATGCGCGGTCAGGATCGCCGCGATAAGCCCCGGGCCGCGGGCGTCGATCTCGTTGCCGCGCGGGGTGTTGTGCACCTCGACCCCCTGCCGCTCGCTGCGGATGAGGCCGGCCTCGCGCAGCGCCTTGAAGTGTTGCGAGAGGGCGGACTTGGGGACGGAGTAGCGGCCTCACCCAATCGAATATACGGGCCCTTGAAATATGGTTCGTCCAACGACTCGCGCTGGCCCACCGGCGAGAAGCTCGTGGCCTCCGGGGGCATGCGCTAAAGGCGCGTCATCGAGACCTTCGATCGACGCCATGCCGACCCATCCGGCGCTCGCCAGGACGCGACGGCAACTCGACGCCACCGTGGCGCGTACGCTCGCGCCTTGACGGCTCGCGCGGCGCGGCGCCGTGAGGCGCCCGCCGCGAGCCGCCCTGCCTGCCGCCGCGAGCGCGGGCGACGTCAGTCGCTCTTCGGGATGTTGGCGGCGGTCACGACCTTGTCCACGCGCTGCATCGAGTTGGCCATGAATTTGCGGAAGGCGTCGGGCGAGCTCGCCACGACGGTCATGCCCTGGTTGTCGAGGGCCTTTACGACATCCGGCATCTTGAGCACCGTGGCAAAGCCCTCGCTCAGCTTGCGCATCACGTCGGGCGGCACGCCGCGCGGTGCGACGATGCCGAACCACGTGGGCAGCTCGAGGTCCGGCATGCCGGCCTGCGCAGCGGTGGGCGTGTCGGGCAATGCCGGCGAGCGGCGCGCCGACGTGATCAGGATCGGACGGATGGTGCCCGCCTTGATGTGCGGCATGATCGTGGTCTCGACGTCGAAGTTGACCTGAATGTCGCCGCGCAGGTGCGCCTGCGTGGCTTCCGCCGAGCCCTTGAACGCGACGTTGGTCATCGGCACACCGGCATTCTGCGCGAGGATCTCGCCCAGGATGTGCGGCGTGGAGCCCACGCCGAAGGAGCCGTAGTTGAGCTTGCCTGGATTGGCCTTGGCGTAGGCGATGAGCTCGGCCGCCGACTTGACCGGGATCGTGGCGCTCGCCGTGAGCACGAACGGCGACTCCATGATCTGCGTGACGTAGTCCAAGTCCTTGAGCGGATCGAAGGGCATCGACTTGCGGATCGACGGCTGCACCGACAGCCCCGCGCTGATGAGGCCGATCGTGTAGCCGTCGGGAGCGGCGCGCGCCACCTGGCCGATGCCGATCAGCGTGCTCCCGCCCGCCCGGTTCTCCACCACCACCGGCTGTCCCCACAGCTGCGAGAGCTTGTCGGCGAGAAGGCGCCCCACGACGTCGCCGGATCCCCCGGGACTGAACGGCACCACGAGCTTGACGGCGCGATCGGGAAAAGCTCCGCCTTGCGCCAGTGCCGAGGGAGCGATGAGGCAAAGGGAGAGCAGCAGGAATGCACGTACCGCGAGGATGCAGGATCGCACGATGGGCCCTTATGGAACGGGAGGAAAGTCGATGGGAGGCGCTACGGATCTTGCGAGGCCTTCGTCATGCTGCAACAATCGAGCGAGGTGACTCTAGCAGACGGTTTTGAAGAGCGTCAACGCGCGTCGCCCTCCCTTACGCGTTTCTCTAAGCGAACGTTTCCGCTCAACGGAAAGCTCGCTGGGGCGCGCATCGATGCCGCCCGCGCGGCGCACAAGCAAAGGAATCTGAATGAAGCGTACCAACATCGATCTTGCCAAGTCGAAGGCCCGCGGGATGACGCAGCTTAGCGGCACGCCCATCCCCGCGGTGTTCACCGATGCCGTCAAGGTCGAGCTCGCGGAGTGCACCCTGCTCTACATCGGCGGCAAGCTCGGCACGGTGCCGGGCGGGGGCTTTGCCGGTCCCACCTTCGCGGCGCAGACCCTGCGCTGCCTGGAGCGCATCCAGGAGATCGTGGTGAACGAGGGCGGCACCATGGACGACGTGGTGCGCGTGCGCGTGTTCGTGCACCGCTACGACGAGCAGTCGATTCGCGACATCCACGAGGCCCGGTCGAAGTTCTGGACGAACCCCGAGCGCTATCCGGCGAGCACGCTCGTGGTGGCGCCGCTGGTGATCGACGGCGCGCTGATCGAGATCGATGCGGATGCGGTCATTCCCGCGCGCCGCTAGCTGCCCGCGCGTGCGGTAACAGCCATGCCGCGGGCGATGCGAAACGCATTCTTCATCGCTCCGGCATTGGCCACCGCGCGGCCCGCAATGTCGTAGGCCGTGCCGTGCGCCGGCGTGGCGATGGCCACGGGCAGTCCGCCGGGGACCGTGACGCCCCGCTCGAAGCCCAGGAGCTTCATCGCGATCTGGCCTTGGTCGTGATACATGGTGAGCACGCCGTCGTAGCCCTCGCCGCCTTTGCGCAAGGCCCGAACGAAGGCGGTGTCGGCCGGGAACGGGCCATCCGCCGGAAAGCCGCGCTGCCGGGCGAGCTCCACGCCCGGCCCGATCACGTCGATCTCTTCCCTCCCGAAGGCACCGTTGTCGCCGTTGTGCGGATTGAGGCCGCACACGGCGATGCGCGGATGAGCGTGACCGGCTCGGTGCAGGCCGGACGTGAGGAGCTCGACGCCCTCCGCCACTCGTTCGCGCGTGATGAGTGCGCTCACGTCCTTGTGCGGAACGTGCGACGTGACGCGTGACGTCCACAGACCGTCGAGGATGTTGAACTCCACGCAAGGCCCGCGAAAATCGAGGATCTCGCTGAAGTGGTGGAGCTCGTCGGCGTGCGCCATCCCGCCGGCGCGCAGCGCAGCCTTGTTGAGCGGGGCGAAACACATCGCATCGGCGATGCCGCGGCGGCACAGGTCGACCCCGAGGGCGAGTCCGTCCAGCATGTAGCGGCCGTTCACCGCCGACACTTCCGAGCGGGCGAAGCCGCCGGCATCCACGTGCTCCCACTCCACGAGGCGGGGCCGCTCCGGCGCACGCGTGGCTGCGCCGCGGGAGAGCGCGAGCTCGGCGCCAGCCACCCGCATGCCTTCCGCGACGACCTTGGCGCTGCCGATGACGAGCAAGTGCGCGCTGTCGGCGAGCTCGCGGTCGGCGAGAACGTGCGCGAGAATCTCGGGCCCGATGCCCGCGGGGTCACCGGTGAAGAGGGCGAGGGTCGGCTTCATGCGAGTCGGTGCACTTCCGTGATGAGAGGTGGCGCGCGGGATCAGATGCCCTGGTCCAACGAGGAGAACAGCGACAGGATGCGCGGCCACGTGTTCTCCAGGTGGCGGCGCAGCAGGAGCCCGGTGCGCTGCGCGTCGCGCGCGCGCAGCGCCTCGACGATCGCGTCGTGCTCGGCCATCGCCGCCGCCCAGTTCTCTTTGGTGTCGTTGCCTTTGTAGCGCAGGCGCCGCATACGCATGCGCAGGATCTTGTGCACCAGCACCAGTGTCGCGTTGCCCGATGCCTCGATGATACCGTTGTGGATGTCCTGGTTGAGGGCAAAGTACTCGCGCCGCTCCCGCCGCCGGTAGTGCTCGCGCATCTTGTCGTGCAAGGCGAAGATGGGCGCGAGCGTCGCGTCGCTCGCAGCGCACGCGGCGCGCCCCGCCATCTCTTCCAGCGTGGCCATCACCTGGAGCATGTCCTGCGCATCCTTGGCGGTGAACACCTTCACCACCGCGCCACGCCCCGGCAGCAGTTCGACGAGACCTTCCGAAGCCAGCACCTTCAGCGCCTCGCGCAACGGCGTGCGCGATACACCGAGCTGCGCAGCGAGCGTCAACTCCGGGATCGCCGCGCCCGGCACCAGGCGCCCGTCCACGATCATGTCGCGCACGCGCGCCGCCACTTCGTCGTGGAGCGAGCCGCGCAGGATGGGGGCGACGGCCACGAGCGGGGGCGGCGGCACCAGCGAGGTGACGGTGGCAGCAACGGCTCTTGGACCTTTGGGCATGAGGAACGCTTGACGAGGCATCTGATCTTGGAGATGATAATTCATAATTATGAATTCTCCCAGATAGGGTCGACCCGAATGTGCCGTCGGCAGGTGAGGTTGAACGACCACTCGCACGCGGAGGCCTCGTGCCGCGTGCCGGGGCTATCCGGGCACGTCCTGCCCCGATGAGCGCCGTGCCGTCGCGAGGCCACGCGGCGCGGGCTTCGGCGCTGCGCGATCCCACCAACTGGGTGCTCGTCCTCGCGGCGCTGAGCCTCGTCCTGCTCATCGTGGTACCGCTCCTGTCGATTTTCCGGGAGGCCTTCACCGACGAGGACGGCCGCCTCACGCTGGCGAATTTCGTCTCGACCTTCTCCGACCGGCAGGCGCGGCAGGCCACGCTCAACACCATCGTGCTGTCGCTGGCGGTGGCGGCCCTCAGCACCCTCATCGCAATCCCGCTCGCCTTCGGCGAGGCGCGCACTGCGATGCCGTTCAAGCGCACCCTCAACGCGGTCGCGCTCGTCTCCATCATCAGCCCGGGCTTCCTCGTGGCCCTCGCCTATGCGCTGTTGCTCGGACCCAACATGGGGCTCGTCAACAAGGCCTTGCGCGCCCTGCTCTCCCTCGAGCAGTCCACCGGCCCCTTCGACATCTACGGGCCCTGGGGCTTCGTGTTCCTCACGTTGCCCATGGGCATCGGCCTGTGCTTTCTGCAGATCACCCCCGCGCTGCGCAGCATCGATGCGAGCGTCGAGGAAGCGAGCCGGCTCGCCGGCGCGGGACCGTTGCAGACCGCGCGCCGGGTCACGCTGAAGCTCATCCGCCCGGCCATCCTCTCGGGCTTCATCCTCACCTTCACCCTCACCCTCGCGGCCTACGGCACGCCCCAGGTGCTCGGAGTCAACGTGCTCGCGATCGCCATTCGCGGCGCCCTGCTCGTGACCTACGACTTGAAGCAGGCCGCGGTGCTCTCCGTGGCCGCCACCGTCATCGCCGTCGCGGCCGTCTTCGTCTACCACCAGTCGATGCGCGCGCAGAGCCGCTACGTCACGCTCGGGGGACGCGGCGCGCGCCAGGGGCTCGTCGACTGCGGCCGCTGGCGCCACGCCCTGGTCGCGCTCACCGCGCTCTATGCCCTGTTCGGCTTCGTCCTGCCCTACGGCGCGCTCGTGGTCGCGTCGTTCCTGCGTGCGATGTCGCGCGGCTTCTCGCTCGACAATCTCACCGGCGCCAACTACGCCGTCCTCCTCTCCGACGAGGTCACGCGCCATGCGTTCCTCAACAGCACCATCCTCTCGCTGACCTCGGCCGTGGGGGTCGTGCTGCTCGGCCTCGTCGTGGGCTATCTCCTCGAGCGCACGCGGGTGCGCGGGCGCGTCATCCTCGACTACATCGCTGTGCTGCCCCTTGGCCTTGCCGGAACGGCCTTCGGCGTGGCGGTGCTCGTCACTTACCTCAACCCGCCCTTCCAGTTCCTGGGACTGCCCGGCACGCTCGCCATCCTGTGGATCGCCTACGTGGCGCACTTCGTCTCGTTCGGGGTGCGCGGCGTTCAGGCCGGGCTGGTGCAGATCGCGCCCGACCTCGGTGAAGCCGCCCGTATGGCGGGCGCACGGCGCTGGCGGGTGGTGAAGGACATCGAGGCACCGCTCCTCGGCGGCACACTGGTGTCGATCGGCCTGCTGGTGATCGTGCTGTGCTTCCCCGAGTTGTCGATGTCGATCATGTTGCGCTCGGTCGACACGCAGGTGGCGGCCACGGCCCTGCTCAATCGGTGGGACGGCGAAGGCGGCTTTCCGGGCGCGGCCGCCATGGCCGTGGTCATGTTCGCCGTGATCGGCGTGCTACTGGCGGTGGCCCAGTCCTTCGTAGCCGGACGCCAGCGCTGGAAGAGACGTAGCGGAAGTTGAACGGTGGCGGTCACAAGCGCGCGGGTCGCGCGCATACAGGGAGATCTCGTGATGAAGACGGAACGTAGCGGAAGGGCCTCTTGGCAAACGCTGGGCGCTGCCTTGGGTCTGGCGGCGATGGTGGCAGCAGGACCTGCCGTGGCGCAGCAGCCCACGGAGGTCAACATCTATTCGGGCATCCCGCGGGAACAGGCGGAGCAGGTCACGGCGGCCTTTGCCAAGACCTACCCCCAGCCCGTGAAGTTCAACATCCTCTACGGCCCCACCGAGGAGCTCATCGCCCAGATCAACCTCGAGCAGCAGAGCGGCCAGCCGAAGGCCGACGTGCTCTGGCTCGATAAGCCGCAGCTGCAAGCGCTCGCCAAGCGCCACAAGGGCATCTTCGCCGAGGTCAACTCCAAGAACTTCGACAACGTGCTCGCGAGCGTCAAGACCGACGACTACAAGCGCGTCGTGCCCACGGGCCTCCTCCTGTACGTGATCATGTACAACAGGAACGTGGTGAGCGACGCCGACGCGCCCAAGTCCTTCGCCGACCTGCTCAATGCGAAGTGGACCAACAAGATCATCATGGCCAACCCGCAGAGCTCGGCGGGCGTCCACAACTTCTTCTGGCTCATCACCCAGCATCTCGCAGGCAAGCCGCCGTTCGGCTGGGAGTACTTCACCAAGCTCAATGCGCTGAAGCCCCAGTACGTGAGCGGCCACGGCCCGATCCGCGACCAGGTGATCAGCGGCGAGCGGCCGGTGGGCATCCAGCTGCAGTTCTACGTGAACGACCCGATCAAGCGCGGCGAGAAGGTGTGGTGGACCTGGCCGGCGGAAGGCGTGGCCACGGGTCAGGTCTCGGCGGCCGTGATGGACAAGAGCAAGAAGAAGGACGTGGGCACCGCACTCGTCGACTGGATGATCAGCCCTGCCGGCCAGGAGGCGATCGCCAAGCACGTCTCGCTCGCGCCCGTGAACTCGGCCGTGGACATCAAGTTCCCCGACGGCAAGAAGACATCGGACTTGAAGCTCGTCCCCGTCGACACGACCTACATCACGGAGCACCGCGCCGACATCATCAAGGGCTTCCAAAAGGCCATCGATGCCCGCTGAGGGCCCGGCGCAGGGAGGGGGGGCCGCGCCCCTCCTCGAAGTGGAAGGACTGCGCAAGACGTTCGGCGGCGTGGCCGCGGTGGACGGCGTGGATCTCGCCCTCGCCCAGGGCGAACTCGTCGCGTTGCTCGGTCCGAGCGGTTGCGGCAAGACCACGACGCTGCGCATCGTGGCCGGCCTGGAGTCCCCCACTGGCGGACGCATCCGCCTCGGGGGACGCGAGATCGCCTCCGCGGAGCGGCAGGTGCCCCCCGAGCAGCGGGGCATGGGCATGGTGTTCCAGAGCTACGCCCTGTGGCCGCACCTCACCATCGCGCAGAACATCGGCTATGCGCTGGAGCTGCGCGGCGACCCGCCGCGCAGCATCGCCGCGCGCGTGGCGGAGCTGCTTGCCTTCGTGGAGATGTCAGGCCTCCAGGCGCGGTTCCCGGCGGAGCTCTCCGGCGGCCAGCAGCAACGCATCGCGGTGGCGCGCTCGCTCGCCGCCAACCCGTCGATCGTGCTCTTCGACGAGCCGCTATCGAACCTCGATGCCAAGCTGCGGGAATCGATGCGCTTCGAGCTGCGACGGGTGCATCGCGAGGTCGGGTTAACGGGCCTTTACGTGACCCACAGCCAGGAGGAGGCGTTCGCGCTGGGCGACCGGGTGGCCGTGATGCGTGATGGCAGGATCGAGCAGATCGCCCCGCCGGAGGCGCTTTACACCACCCCGCGCACGGAGTTCGTCGCGCGCTTCGTGGGCCTTGCCAACATCCTCCATGGCGTGCACGAGGCCAGCGGCGGTGCCGGCGCCGCCGTGCTGCGCCTCGACCGCGGCGCCGTCATCCGGGCCACCGCGCGCACGGCCGTCACTCGAGGCGAGCAGGCTGTCGTGATGGTGCGGCCGGAACATCTTCGCCTTCAGGTCGCGCCGCCGTGGACCCGCGCGCCCGGCGAGAATCTGCTCGAAGGGCAGCTTACCGACATCGTCTTCTCCGGGGCCTTCCACGATTGCTTCGTGCAGTGCGGCCCGGAGCGATTGCGCATCCAGGTGCCTGGCGGCGTGCACCTCGCACCGGGCGCGAGCGTGGCTGTGGCCTTCGCCGCGCACGATGCGGTCGTGCTCGACCCGACGCCCGCGTCAGCCCGATGACCGACGCCGACCTGGCCTTCCTGCCGGCCGTCGACGCGATCGCCGCCATCGCCGCGGGACGCCTGTCGGCGGTTGCCTGGACAGCCGCAGCGCAGGAGCGCATTCGTCACTGCGATCCACCGCTGCACGCCTTCATCCACCTCGACGAGGCGAATGCGCGCGTGGAAGCCTTGCGCCGCGATCGCGCGCGCGAGGCGGGCCACGCGCTGCTGCCGCTCGAAGGTGTACCCGTGGCGGTGAAGGACGTGATCGATGTGGCCGGCATGCGCACCACCCTCGGCGCGAGCGCCAATGCGCACCTGCCGGCTGCTGTCCGCGATGCACAAGCCGTGCAGCGGATGCGGGATGCGGGCTGCATCGTGCTCGGCAAGACCAACACCCCGCCCTACGCCGCGTTTCCCAGCACCACGAGCCGCTTGGCGGGGACAACCCTCAATCCGTGGAACCTCGCCTTCGGCAGCGGCGGCTCGAGCGGCGGGTCGGCCGTGGCGGTGGCCACAGGCATGTGCGCGCTGGCGCTCGGCACCGACCTGGGCGGCTCCGTGCGCGGCCCCGCGGCATGGAACGGGGTGTTCGGCATCCGGCCCACCGCCGGGCGCGTGCCCGCGGATCGCTCGAGCTGGGTCGACGACACCATGGACGTCGTGGGCGCCTTCGCCCGCTCGCCGCGGGATCTGCGTGCCTGGCTCGCCACGGTGGAGGACTATCGCGACCGCGATGTCGACGGGTTACCGCGACCCGATCGCCTGCGCATCGCCTACACCTGCGACCTCGCGGGCGCGATGACGGTCTCGTCATCGGTGCGAGCGTGCTTCGACCGTGCCATGCAGGACCTGGGCGCGGCCGGCCTCACCCTGCGCCAGCGGTCGCCGCGGGTGGACACCGCCCTCGCGGCGATCCGCCCGTTGCGCGCGTTGCGCGCGCTCGCTTCGATGCCCGACGTGACCGACGACGTGCTCGCCCTCGACAACCCGCCGCTCGCCCAGTTCATGCAATGGGCGCGGACCCTGTCGCTCGCCGACATCGCCGCCGCCGCGAAGCTGCGTACGCAGTCGTGGCGGGACAACGAGGACTTCTTCGTCGAGTCGGACCTGCTGCTGCTGCCCGCGTGCCAGTACGTGGGGATGCGCCGCGACGATGTCGCCCCTCCCGTGATCGACGGTACCGCGCTGCCCGATACGCTGTCCGCCTGGTATGCGACGTACGCCATCACGTTGCTCGGATGGCCGGCCGTGGTGGTGCCGATCGGACTCGCCGCGGAAGGGCTGCCGGTGGGTATACAAGTGGTGGCGCCACGCCACGCGGAGCAGCGGGCACTCGCCTTCGCGACCTTCCTCGAAATGGAGCTCGGCTGGCGCGCACTGCGGCCGCCGTTGTAGGCTGCGCGTACGGAGGTCCCAGGTGTGCGGCCCGCGCCTGGGAATGATGGCACTTTCGTACAATGGAAGGATCGGGTGCCGTCCCCTAGGCTGCGCGTCGCGCCTGCCCACACAACCGGCAGCCCCTGCGTCCTGCAACGCCCGCCGCCTCGCTCTTGACGAGGCGCAATGCCCTGCTCTGTCCTGGAACCGCTTTCTCATTGTCGAGGTAGACCTGCCATGAGCGCACCGCTGGCGACATCGAAGCGCGCGATCCCTTCTCTCCTGAGCCGGCTCGCCGTCCTGGCGCTCGCCGTGGCGGTACTCGGAGGCTGCGCGACGCGGCCGACCAATCCCGGCATCGAGCACATCGACCCGGCCAAGCCCGCCCGCGTCGAGCGCAAGTCGGACCTGGCCGAGGACAACGCCACGCTGGTGATCCTCGCCTTCTCCGGCGGCGGCACACGCGCCGCCGCCTTCTCCTACGGCGTGCTCGAGACCCTGCGCGACATGCAGGTCACCACCAAGAGCGGGCGCAACGTGCGGGTGCTCGACACGGTCGACGTGATCACCGGCATCTCCGGCGGCAGCTTCACCGCGCTGGCCTTCGGCCTGTACGGGGACAAGCTGTTCGACATGTACGAATCGTCCTTCCTCAAGCGCAACGTGCAGGGCGAGCTCCTCACCCGCGCGATCAATCCCCTCAACTGGCCGGCACTGGGCTCGGAGGGTTGGGGCCGCTCCGAGCTCGCCGCCAACTTCTACGACGAGATCCTGTTCAAGGGGTCCACGTTCAAAGACCTGAAGCGCGACGGGCCGCGCATCCTCGTCAGCGCCACCGACCTCGCCGACGGCACCCGCCTGATCTTCAACCCCGAGAACTTCGACGTGCTCTGCACCGACCTGTCGAGCATCCGGCTGGCGCGCGCCGCCGCGGCGTCGTCGGCAGTGCCGGTGGTGCTGTCGTCGATCACCATCGACAACTACGGCGGCACCTGCGGCTTCCAGCCCCCGTCCTGGACGAAGCTCTTCATGGACAATCCCAATCCGCCGCGGCCGGCGGCGCGCACGGTCAAGCGGCTGCAGGAGCTGCAGGCGTTCGCCAATCGCGAGGAGCGGCCATACCTGCACCTCGTCGACGGCGGCGTCTCGGACAACGTCGGGATGCGCGGCGTGCTCGACGTGCTGTCCACCTTCGAGGCGCTGCATGCGGCGGGCGAGAAGACGCCCTACGACCACGTGCGCAACGTGTTCGTGTTCGTCGTGAACTCGCTCGCCACCCCGCCCAACGACTGGAGCAAGCACGAAAGCCCGCCTGGGCTCTTCGACGTGCTGATGAAGGCCACGGGCACGCCGATCGACCGCTACTCCTATGACACCGTGGAAACGCTCAAGGACATCCAGGCACGGTGGGCCGCCCTGCGCGAGGTGCGCGATGCGATCAAGTCGTATCCGGCACTTGCCGAGAAGCTGCAGCCCGTGATGCGCGCGCCCGAGATCAACATCCGCGTGATCGAAGTGTCCTTCGACGCCGTGCCCGACAAGGCGGAGCGGGCCTATCTCAATACGCTGCCCACGTCGTTCGTGCTCGACAACACGGCAGTGGACCGGCTGCGGGTGGCCGCCAAGCAGGCGATCCTCGCCTCGCCCGAGGTCAAGCGCCTCCAGGACGCCGGTGCCCTGCGCATGGTCGGCCCTGGCCCCACGCTGCCCCCGACCGCCCCGAAGTAAGCACGGCGGCGGGAGACCGGCGCCGGCCGGATGAATTATCCTTACGCCTTTCGCCCGGCCCACCAGGACCCGCCATGAACCAGCAGCAAGCCACCAAGATGACGTCCGGCAAGGGCTTCATCGCCGCCCTCGACCAGAGCGGCGGGAGCACGCCCAAGGCCCTCTCGCTGTACGGCATCAAGCCCGACGCCTACGCCGGCGACGCGCAGATGTTCGACCTCGTCCACGCGATGCGCACGCGCATCGTCACGAGCCCCGCGTTCACCGGCGAGCGCATCCTCGGGGCCATCCTGTTCGAGCAGACGATGGACCGCGAGGTCGCGGGCAAAGGCACCGCCGACTACCTGTGGTCGGTCAAGCAGGTGGTCCCGTTCCTCAAGGTCGACAAGGGCTTGGCCGACGAGGTGAACGGCACGCAGGTGATGAAGGCCATGCCCGACCTCCCAGCCCTCCTCGCCCGCGCCCGCACGAAGGGTATCTTCGGCACCAAGATGCGCTCGGTGATCAAGCACGCCAACGCCGCGGGCATCGACGCCGTGGTGGACCAGCAGTTCACGGTCGGCAAGCAGATCCTCGCCGCCGACCTGATGCCCATCATCGAACCCGAGGTCGACATCAACGCCACCGACAAGGCCGGCGCCGAGAAGCTCCTCAAGAGCGCCCTCCTGAAGCAGCTCGACGCCCTGCCCGGCGACCAGAAGGTCATGCTCAAGCTCACGCTACCGTCGGTGGACGACTTCTATGCCGATCTCGTGCGCCACCCCAAGGTGATGCGCGTGGTGGCGCTGTCGGGCGGATATTCGCGCGACGAGGCCGACGCCCTGCTCGCGAAGAACCACGGCGTGATCGCGAGCTTCTCGCGCGCGCTCACCGAGGGCCTCACGGCGCAGCAGAGCGACGCTCAGTTCAATCAGGACCTCGACGCCGCGATCGCCAACATCTACAAGGCGTCGATCACGTAGCGCCGGCGCGGCCGCCGGCCGGCACGCGGCCCATCCCGACCATGCCCCTGCGCGTCTCGTGCCATCCCGAAGTGGCCGCCGCCTTGCGCGACGGCCGGCCGGTGGTGGCGCTCGAGTCCACGCTCATCGCCCACGGCATGCCGTGGCCGCGCAATGCGCAGACGGCCCTCGCGCTCGAGGCCGAGGTCCGGGCCCACGGCGCCGTTCCGGCGACCATCGCCATCATGGACGGCCGACCCACGGCCGGCCTCGCGCCCGACGACATCGACCGTCTCGCGCGGGCCGGGCAGGCGGTAGCCAAGGTGAGCCGCCGCGACCTGGCCATCCGCGTCGCCCGCGGCGAAACCGGCGCCACCACCGTGGCGGCCACGATGATCGTCGCGGCGCTGGCGGGTATCCGCGTCTTTGCCACCGGAGGCATCGGCGGCGTGCATCGCGGCGCGGCGACGAGCTTCGACATTTCCGCCGATCTCCAGGAGCTTGCCAGCACGCCGGTGGCGGTGGTGTGCGCCGGCGCCAAGGCGATCCTCGATCTGCGCCTGACGCTCGAGTATCTCGAGACCCACGGGGTGCCGGTGCTGGGCTATGGCACCGATCGCTTCCCGGCGTTCTGGAGCCGCGACAGCGGCCTGGGCGTCGACGCCCGTTGCGACGAGCCCGCAGACATCGCGCGCGTGATGCGCACGCAATGGGACCTCGGCCTTGGCGGCGGCTTCGTCGTGGCCAACCCTATCGCGGCCGCGCACGAGCTGCCGCGGGAGCGCGTGGAAGCGGCGGTGAAAGAGGCGCTGCACGCCGCCGACGCCGCGGGGGTCACGGGCAAGGCGATCACGCCCTTCCTGCTCGAGCGGGTGAATGCGCTCACGGGAGGCGACAGCCTCCACAGCAACGTCGAGCTCCTGCGCAGCAACGCACGGCTCGCCGCACGGATCGCCACCGCCTACGCCGCCCTCCCGTAGTCGGGGCGGTCCTTGCCCGAAGTGGCGCCGCCGTCGCGTGCCGTCACGCGCCCAGTCGCTGCCGGAACGACTTCAACGCGTGCACGAGATCCGCGATCAGCGATTCCTGGTAGCGATAGGCCATTTCCTGGCCCATCGGCACCATCATCGACAGCGATTGCTTGCGGCAGCGCCGGGACAACGCACCGAGCTCGTCGATCAGCGCATCGATGCGCGGCGCGAGTGCGGGGTCGCGCACGTCGGGCGGCGGCATGCGGTCGATCTCCGCCACGGTCATCCCCGGCGGAAAGAGCCCCGCCACCTCCCCTTCCAGGTGTACGCGCTGGGCATCGACGCGCCACAGCCGGAAGCGATGCAGCACCGCCTGCGCGGCGAAGAGCATCGAGACGGCGAAAGCAAGCTGCAGCCACCGCGCGGTGGGCATGATGTCGATCACCCATGGCGCATACGCCCCCACCGCGTCGGGCTCGCCGTCGTTGTAATAGCTCGCCGCGGCGGTGGACAGGCGCAGTCCCGTGAGATTGGGACGCTCGCGGTTCAGCCGCACAAAGTCGGGAAAGACGTAGGCGAAGGCGGTGATCACCCCTTGCGTGGTCGACTCGCGCGCGCAGCCGTTGCCGATTACCAGCGTGTCCAGTTGGATCACCTGCCGGTCGGTCGGGGGAAGCTGCCGAATCGGATCGTAGTGCCCCGCCTCGATGCGGCCCACCCGGGCGAACGGCAGGCGGTGGGCGAGCGCCTCCGCCCCGGGCATGTCCACGAGCTGCAGGTTGCGGTTGCGGATCGCATCGTTGAGCAGGGCGGCATCGGCATCGATCACCATGGCGGCGAGGTCGAGCTCGCCGCTCTCCACCATCGCGAGTTGCTCCGCGATCGGGTGGGTCGATGCCTTGATGTCGAGGCCGGGCAACTGCGCGAGCATCTGCCGCGCCACGTGTGCGGTACCGCTGCCGCTCGGGCCGATGCCGATCCGCTTGCCGCGCAGATCCTGCACGCGCTTGATGGCATCGGCATTGCGGCTCACGAATACGAACGATTCCGGTCGCGGCAGGCGCCCGATGAGCTCGAAGGGCTCGTCCGCGGGCCACGGCAGGCCGTCCTGAACCAGGGCGAACTGCACGTTGCACGAGGCCTTGCCGGCGAGGAGGCGCGCGATGTTCTCGATCGAGCCGGCGGTGGCAAGGTTCTCGATGCGGCCGTGGCGGCGCTTGGCCTCGTCGGCGACCTTGTGCACCACGGCGTAGTAATTGCCCGATTCCGCGCCCGACAGGAACGCCGCCCGCACATGCGAGAGGTCGGGCTTGCGGCCGAAGTAGGCGATCGCGAAGGCGATGACGCCGATGGCCGCGAAGAGGAGGATCGTCTTGACCGCTCGCGCGGGCGCCGCCACCACGCCGAGCCGGCGTTGCAACCGCTGTATGGTCATTGAAGGCCTATGGGCAAGGGACCGCGGCCACCTCGCGCAGCCCCCGCCGCGCAAGGCACGACCCGGCCCGGGCGTGATCGGGGCGAAACATAGCACAGGGGCGTCCCCCCGCCCCGGCGGGGCGCCGCCGCGCGCCGCTCCACGATTACACTGGCCGCGGTGCCGCCCCTCGCCGCGGTGACGAAAGGTCTCCATGCCCCTCGCGCTCCCGACCCTCGCCCTTGCCGCACTCGTGGCGGTCGCCACGCTCGCTTCCGCGCAGACCGCGCCGCCGTCCTCCCCCGGCGACGACAGCTATCGACCACGCTTCGGCCAGTCGGGCAAGGACGTGGTGTGGATCCCCACGCCCGACGCGCTCGTGCAGCGCATGCTGCAGGCCGCCAAGGTCACCGACCGCGACCTGGTCTACGACCTCGGCGCGGGTGACGGCAAGATTCCCATCGCGGCCGCGCGCGATTTCCGCGCCAGGGCCGTGGGCATCGAGTACAACCCGGAGCTCGCCGAGCTGGCGCGCCGCAATGCGCAGCGCGCAGGCGTGGACGACCGCGTGCGCATCATCACCGGCGACATCTTCGCCAACGACTTCAGCGCGGCTACGGTGGTCACGCTCTACCTGCTGCCCGAGCTCAACCGCCGGCTCATGCCGCAGCTCATGAAGCTCAAGCCCGGCACGCGGATCGTCTCGCACGCCTTCAAGATGGCCGACTGGGAGCCCGACGAGACGATCGGGGAGTCGGACCGCGACGCTTTCCTGTGGATCGTTCCCGCCAACGCGGCCGGCCGCTGGAGCCTGTCGGAGCAGCGCGGCGAGTGGACGGCTACCGTGGACATCGCCCAGCTCCACCAGCGCATCGGCGGCACGGTAGCGCTCGACCGGCAGACGCAACCCCTCCTCTCCCCCACCCTGTCGGGCGAGACGCTCTCGTTCTTCTACCGCGGGCCCGACGGCCAGTCGCTGTCGGTACGCGGCATCGTCGAAGGCGATCGCTTCATGGGTTGGCTGCGCTATCCCTCCTACGAGTCGCGCGTGTTGGGCGAGCGCGTGTCCCCGGCCCCGCGCTGAGGGCCAGGCCGCGTTGCAGGCGCAATGCAAGTCGCCGCGGTCGCAACAGCGGCGTAGCCGGCGGGGCGCCCACTGGGCACAGGCGCGATGCACGCGGATCATCCTGATCCAACGGCAGGCCGACCTGCTCAAAGGGAGCTCGACATGAACACTGGCTCGACGTTCACCCGCAACGCCCTCTTCGCGCGCGCTCTTGCCGCATCCCTTGCCACGTCGGCCGTCGCGGGACCTGCGACGTTCCGAGGATGCGTTCTTGCAACGGGCGTCTACGCCCTGAGGCGTGGCATCGGCACCGCCGCCCCGCCGGTCGGGCGGGGCGGTGCGTGTTCAGCCCACCCGGTTGGGCGGCTTAGCGCCCGCAAGGCCCGCGCGCAGGTTGTCGATCGCGCAAAAGCCCATCGCCTCGCGCGTATCGAGCGTCGCGCTGCCAAGATGCGGCAGCAGCATCGCATTGGGCACATCGAGATAGCCAGGGTCCAGTCGCGGCTCGCCCGCAAAGACATCGAGGCCAGCCGCCGCCACGTGCCCGGAGCGCAGCGCGGCGATGAGTGCCGCGTCGTTCACGAGATCGCCACGCGCCGTGTTGACGACGATCGCGCCCCGCGGCAGCAGCGCCAAGGCCCGGGCGTCGAGGATGCCGCGGGTGGCGGGCAGCGAGGGCAGGTGCAGCGACAGGAAGTCGCAATGCGGCAGCATCGCGTCGAGCGAGGCATGGAAGGTGGCACCCCGCTCCTCGGCCGCGGGCCGCGGCGCCACGTCGTGGTAGTGGATGTGCATGCCGAGGCCGTCGCGGGCGCGCCGGGCCAGCGCCTGGCCGATGCGGCCGAAGCCGGCAATGCCGAGCCGCTTGCCCGTCACGTGCGTACCCAGTAGCTGGGTGGGCCGCCAGCCGGTCCACGCCTTCGCGTGGATGAGCTGCATGCCCTCGCTCGCGCGCCGGGCGGCACCCAGCATGAGCAGCAGCGCGCAGTCCGCGGTGGCATCGGTCAGCACGTCGGGGGTGTGGGTCACCACGATCCCGCGACCGGTGGCCGCCGCGACGTCGATGTGGTCGTAGCCCACGGAGAACGTCGCGAGCACCTTCACGCGGGTCGACAGGCGCGCGATGGTCGCGGCGGAGAAATCGTCGCCGACGGTGGTGAGAATGCCGTCGACGTCCGCGCTCGCGAAATCGTCGGGCCCCAAGGAACGGTCGGCGGCGTTGAGGGTGGCGTCGAACTCGTCGCGCAGCCGCGCCTCGACCGCCTCGGGCAGCCGGCGCGTGACGAGCACGCGAGCGCGCGCGCTCATGCTTGCCTCATCGCGCGGGCGACGCACCGTTCACGACGCATACTGCTTCTCCAGGTCGTCGAAGAAGGGCTTGTCCACCAGGCGCTGCCGCTCGGCGAAGGGCGTGACCAGGGCGGGATCCTCGTCGAGGCGTCCGACCCGCCTGAGCGTGCCCAGGGCACGCTGCATGCCGGCCACGGCGCCCTGCAGCGCCGCGTTGGCATACAGGACGATCCCGTAGCGCAGGCGCTCGAGCTCCGCCAGGTCGAGCGCGGGCGTCTTGCCGCCGATCACGAGGTTGAGGAGCAGCGGGCGGCTCACGGCGCCCGGCAGGCGGCGCACCTCGTCTAAGCCCTCGGCAGCTTCCACGAAGAGCACGTCAGCACCGGCCTCGGCGAAGCGCTCCACCCGCTCCACGGCATGATCGAAGCCGTGGATGGCCCGGGCATCGGTGCGCGCCACGATGAGGAAGTCGGGATCCACGCGCGCATCGGCGGCGGCCTTGATCTTGGCGATCATCTCTTCCACAGGTGCCACCGACTTGCCGGCGAAGTGGCCGCACCGCTTGGGAAACGTCTGGTCCTCGAGCTGCACGGCGTCCGCGCCCGCGCGCTCGACCGTCTTGATCGTGTGGCGCACGTTCACGGCATTGCCGAAGCCGGTGTCGATGTCCACGAAGAGGGGAATGTCCACCACGTCGCGGATGCGGGCCGTATGCTCGGCCACGTCGCGCAAGCCCATGAAGCCGAGGTCGGGCATGCCGTAGTACATGTTGGTGAGGCCCGCGCCGGTCAGGAACACGGCCTCGAAGCCCTGGTCGGCGATGATCCTGGCGCTCATGGCATTGAACGCGCCCGGGATCACGAGCGCGCGGCGCTCTTCCACCTTCCTGCGAAATTCCTTGCGAATCGTCGTCATCCACGCTCCCTTGAAGTGATGGTGGCCTCGGGAATCCACACGTCGCCGCTCATGAGGCGGCGGGCGCTGCGGCTCACGATGGCCTTCGCGATCTCCCAGCGGCCGTCGCGCTCGGTGGCCTGCGCACCCACGCGCAGCACGCCGGACGGATGGCCCAAGCGCAGGTCGCCGCCCTCTTCACTCGCCAGGAGCGAGTGAAGCACCGTGCCGGGCAACGCACCCGCCACGGCCAGTGCGATGGCACCGGTACCGGTGAGCGCGTGATGCAGTTGGCCCATCGACATGATGCGGGCAAGAACGTCGAAGTCCCCGAGCGTGACGCTGCGACCGCTCGCGGCACGATACGGCGCGGGCGCGGCGACGAACGCAAGCTTGGGCGTGGCCGGCCGTGTCCGCGTGGCTTCCGCTTCGCTTGCCGCGAGTCCCATGGCCACCGCGCCGCAGGCCCGCACCCGCTCGAGGCGCTCGAGCAGCGCGGCGTCGCCGTTCACGTCGCCCTGCAATTCGGTGCCGCCCAGGCCGAGCGCCTGCGCGTGCACGATGATCGTTGCATTGCCCGCGTTGATGAGGGTGGCCTCGAGCGTGCCCACGCCCGGCACTGCGAGGCGGTCGAGCGCGCGTCCCGTGGGGAGGAGCGGCATGCCGCTGCCCCCGGCGGGATCGAGGAACTCGATGCGGATCTGCGCGCCCGGAAAGGCAACGCCATCGAGCTCGAAGTTGCCCTCTTCCACCACTTCGCCCTGATGGACCGGCACGTGCGCGACGATGCGCTTGCCGATGTTGGCCTGCCAGATGCGCACGGGAGTGGAGCCTTCCACCGGCGGCACCCACCCTTGCGCGATGGCGAACGGGCCCACCGCCGAGGTCAGGTTGCCGCAGTTGCCCGACCAGTCGATCACCGGCTCGCCGATCGCGACCGCGCCGAACAGGAAGTCCACATCGCTGTCTTCCCTCAGCGACTTCGACAGCAGCACCACCTTGCTCGTGCTCGACGTGGCTCCGCCCATGCCGTCGATGTGCTTGCCGTAGACGTCGGGCGAGCCGATCACGCGCAGGAGGACCCGGTCGCGGGCGGCCGCGTCCGCGGGCAGGTCGTCCTTGCGGAAGAACACGCCCTTGCTCGTGCCGCCGCGCATGTACACGGCGGGAATGCGATGCTGCGTCATCGTGTCACTGGCCCTTGTAGCCCACTTCCTTCACGACGGTCTGGTACTTGGCGACCTCGGACTTCACGAAGGCGGCGAACTGCGCCGGCGTGTTCTCCACGGCCTCCGACCATTCGGAATTGAGGCGCGCCTTCACTTCGGAACGGCGATACGCCTGGTTCGCCTCCTTGTTGAGCAAGGCGATGATATCCGGCGGCGTCTTGGCATGCGCGAAGATCCCGCCCCAAAGCGTGAAGTCGAACCCCGGTACTGCGAGCTCGGCGACCGTGGGAATGTCGGGCAGGAGCGGCGAGCGCGTGCCCGACGACAGCGCGAGCACACGGATGGTCCCGGCCTTCAGGTGCGGCACCACGGCGGTGAGACCCGCGAAGTAGAAGTCCACGTGACCGCCCACCACGTCGGCCAGCGCCGGGCCGGCGCCCTTGTACGGGACGTGCGTCATATTGGTCTTGGTGCGGAAGGCGAGCGTTTCCGCAGCGAGGTGGCCAGGGCTGCCGCCGCCGGCCGATGCGAAGTTCACCTTCCCGGGGTTCTTGCGCGCCGCGGCGATGAGGTCGCCGAGCGACTGGAACGGTGACTTGGCAGGCACCACCAGGGCGAGCGGGATGTTGAATACGCGGACCACCGGAACGAAGTCGGTGTCCGGGTCGAAGCCCATGTCCTTCATGCTGAGCTTGTTGATGACGATCTCCGCCGGATTGCCGAAGAGCAGCGTGTAGCCGTCGGGCGCCGCATTGGCGGCCACCTGGGCCGCGATGTTGCCGCTCGCGCCGGCGCGGTTTTCCACGATGAAGGGCTGCTTCAAGGCCTCGCGGAAGTTCTCGGCAATGAGGCGCGCCATCACGTCGGCACTGCCTCCGGGCGGATAGCCCAGCAGGATCTTGACCGGCTTGTCCGGGTACTTCGACTGCGCGAAGACGGGTGCTGCGAGCGTGCCCAGGGCCGCGATGGCCAGGGCCGTCACGCCCGCGAGCGCCCGCAGGGGCGCGAGCCGTCCGTGGTGTCGAGTCGTCATTTGCATGTCCTCCTTCGGGATTGTTCTTGGGCCGGATGCTAGCGTCCGGCGTGGTCGCCTTGCGCCAGCGCAAACAGCCTTGCCGCCGAGCCGGGTTCTTCGAAGCGATGCAACACGGCGAGGAGCTCGCTCGCGGCCTTGCCGAGCAGCGGCTCCGTGAGGCCCAGGAACTTGGCATCCAGCGCCGCCCAGTCCATGGGGTTGTCGATGCTGCCGAATGCCGCCTTCATGTCGTCCACCACGAGCGCGCCATCGGCGAGGCGGATCTCCAGGCGCGTGGCCGTGCGCTCGATGCCGTCTTCGGGGTGCAGCGTGACGCGCGAGGCCACGTCGCGCAGCGCGGGATCGGTAAGGCGTGCCTCGCTGAAGTCGCCGGTGCTCACCGGATGGCCGGCGAGCGCCAGTGCGATGCAGAACGCGGTGCTGAACTTGCCTTCGGTGGACGTCTTGGCATCCGTGAGCCCGGCGATGGTGATGGCCAGGGGATGGACGTAGGCGTCGATGCGCTCGATCGGGCGCGACTCAAGGCGCGAGCGCACGCGATGTGCCCCGGTGATGGCCGCGTGGGCGAGCTGGCAGGCGGCATACGGCTTGAAGCTGTTGCGCGTGATCTCCCACACGGTGTCGAACGGAGCGAGCGCAAAGGCCGCGTCGCGGTCCTGCAGCAGGGTGGCGAGGTAGCGCCCACGGGGGTCGAGGATGTCGGCCGCGCCTTCGAACCCGGCAGCGGCCAGCTCCGCCGAGAGCACCGCATCGAGCGCGGTCTTGCCGGCGTGCAGCGGCTTGCCCATGGTGCCGAATGACACGGTGAGGCCGGAGGCCTGCGTGCCGCACAGCGCGAGCGCATGGGCGACCCTGGGCTCGTCGAGGCCGTAGACCGCGGCCACCGCAGCCGCCGCGCCGAAGCGGCCGAGCGTGGGCGTGGCGTGCCAGCCGCTCTGGTTCATGCGCACGCCGATGCCGGCGCCGTCGCCCAGCCGCGCCGCGACCTCGAAGCCGGTGACGAACGACCGCAGGATGTCGCGCTCGCTCGTGCGCCGCTCGGCGGCGGCCGCCAACACCGCCGCCCATACCGGCCCGCTCACGTGCACTACCGAGGGAATGTGCGTGTCGTCGAAGTCGAGGCCATGCGACAGCGTGCCGTTGTACAGCGCGGCGAGCCCGGCCGCCGTGGCGCCGCCGCCCAGCATCTGCGCGGTGCCCTGCGCGCGCCAGCCGTCCACCACCTGGCGCACGATCCTGGCTTCGGCGCCATTGCGCGCGGCGAGGCAGACGCCCACCCAGTCGACGAGGCATTTGCGCGCCTCGTCGAGCACGAAGTCGGGGAGCTCTCGCGTTGCGGTGGCGGCCACGTAGCGCGCAACGCGCGCGGTGAGGGATGGTTCAGGCTGCAACGGCGTCTCCCATCATCTGGCGGAACACGAACGGCAGGATGCCGCCGTGTGCGATGTAGCTCGCCTCCACCGGCGTATCGACTCGCACGCGCACCTGCGTGTCCACGGTCGAGCCATCGGCCCGGGTGATGCGCAGGCGCGCGCCCTGGCGCGGCGTGACGCCGTGGTCGAGATCGAGTAGGTCGAAGCTTTCCGTGCCGTCGAGGCCGAGCGTGTCCGCGCTCTCGCCCTCGGCGAACTGGCAGGGGAGGATGCCCATCCCCACGAGATTGCTCCGGTGGATGCGCTCGAAGCTGCGCGCGATCACGGCGCGCACGCCGAGGAGCTTCGGGCCCTTGGCGGCCCAGTCACGGCTGGAGCCGGTGCCGTACTCTTCGCCGGCGAAGACCACGAGCGGGGTGCCGTGGGCGGCGTAGCGCATGGCGGCGTCGTAGATCGACATGGTCTCCCGCCCCGGCATATGCAGCGTCATGCCGCCCTCGGTGCCGGGAACCATGCGGTTGCGCAGCCGCACGTTGCCGAACGTCCCGCGCATCATCACCTCGTGGTTGGCGCGGCGCGCGATGTACGTGTTGAACTGCGCGGGCCGCACGCCGATCGACTCGAGGTACCGGCCCGCCGGCGAGGCGCGCGCGATCTGCCCGCCCGGGCTCACGTGATCGGTGGTGACCGAGTCGCCCAGGATCGCCAGCGCCCGCGCGCCGCGGATGGCGCCGGCCGGGGAAACGTCGCGCCCGATGCCGTCGAAGAAAGGCGGCTGGCGCATGTAGCTCGAGTCCGCCTGCCAGTCGAAGCGCGGCCCCGCGCCCGCGGCCAGCGCATCCCATGCCGGATTACCGTGAGCCACGTCCGCGTAGAGCCGCTTGGCCGCCGCCGGATCGCGCGAATGCGACATGAGCGCTTCGATCTCCGCCGCCGTCGGCCACAGCTCGGCGAGATACACCGGCCGGCCATCGTCGCCGGTGCCGAGCGGCTCGGTGGACGGATCGAAGTCCACCCGCCCCGCGATCGCGTAGGCCACCACGAGCGGCGGACTCATGAGGAAGTTCGCCTTGATGGCCTGGTGGATGCGCGCCTCGAAGTTACGGTTGCCGGAGAGCACCGAGGCCACCACGAGGTCATCGCGCCTGATCGCCGTCTCGATGGCCTCCGGCAGCGGCCCGGAATTGCCCATGCAGGTCGCGCAGGCATAACCCACGATGTGGAAGCCAAGCGCGTCGAGATACGGCTGCAGGCCCGCGGCGGTCATGTACGCCCCCACCACCCGCGATCCCGGCGTGAATGAGGTCTTCACGTGCGCCGCTGCGCGCAGCCCGCGCTCCACGGCCTTCCTGGCCACGAGGCCGGCCGCCAGCAGCACCTGCGGATTGGACGTGTTCGAGCACGATGTGATTGCCGCGATCACCACATCGCCGTGACCCAGTTCGCCGCCGCGCGGCGCCTTTTGCTTGCCGAAGCCGCCGGCGGCTACGGGCTGCACGAGGAGCTCCTCGAAGCGCGCCTTGAGGTGATCGAGCGCGATGCGGTCCTGCGGCCGGCGCGGACCGGCCACGCTAGGCACGACGCTGCCAAGGTCGATGCGGATGACGTCGGTGTAGTCGATGGCGCCTTCCAGGGGGACGCCGAACATCCCCTGGGCGCGATAGTAGGCCTCGACCGTGGCCACGTCCTGCGCGCTGCGACCCACCGATCGGAGGTAGGCGAGCGTGTGCTCGTCGACGGGGAAGTACGCTGCGGTGGCGCCGTACTCGGGCGCCATGTTGGCGATGGTGGCGCGGTCGGTGGCGGCGAGCGCGGCGGTGCCGTCGCCGAAGAACTCCACGAATTTGCCCACGACCTTGGCGGCGCGCAGGCGCTCCACCACGGTGAGCACGACGTCCGTGGTCGTGACGCCAGCCGGCACGCGGCCGGTGAGCTCCACGCCGATCACGTCGGGGGTGAGGAAGTAGATGGGCTGGCCGAGCATCCCGGCCTCGGCCTCGATGCCGCCCACGCCCCAGCCGAGCACGCCGATCCCGTTGACCATGCTCGTGTGGCTGTCGGTGCCCACGAGGGTATCGGGAATGAACAGCCCGTCGCGCAGCAGCACGACCCGCGCAAGATACTCGAGGTTCACCTGGTGGATGATGCCCACGCCTGGCGGGATCACCTTCACGGCGTCGAAGCCCTGCGCGGCCCACTTGAGGAAGGCGTAGCGCTCCTCGTTGCGCTCGATGTCGCGGCGCGCGTTGTACAGGAGCGCATCGGGCGAGGCGGATTTCTCGACCTCGAGCGAGTGGTCCACGATGAGATCCACCGGCACGCGCGGCTCGATGCGCTCGCCGGGCACTCCCAGCGCAGCGGCACGGTCGCGCATGGCGGCGAGATCGGCGAGCAGCGGAATGCCCGAGGCGTCAGGCGCGATGAGGCGCGCCACCACGAACGGTATCTCCTCGGTGCGTGCGCCGTGCGGGGTCCACGCGGCAAGCGCGCGCGCGGCGGCCGCGCCGCCCTCGCCTTCTCCCGCGTGGCGGGCAAGCGATTCCAGCACGATCCGCAACGACAGCGGCAGGCGGCCGATCGGCCCGAGGCCAGCGGCCGCAAGCGCGGGTAGCGACAGGAAGCGGCCGGACGCGCCGCCGGGCACGGCGAGCGGCCGCAGCGCATGTGCAAAGGCGTTCATGACCGGATCCCTCGGCGCATCAGAACTTGAAGAGCGCGAGCGGGTTCGACGCCGCGACGCGCGAACGCTCTGCGGCGCCAGGGAACCAGGCCGCGAGTTCGGCCGCGGCCACGGGAATGCTTCGATACGACTCGTGCCGCGTGTGCGGCCAGTCGCTGCCCCACACGAGGCGGTCCCCACCCAGACGCTCGACGAGCAGGGGAATGGCCTTGGCCGCGGTGGCGAGGCCGCGCCCGTTGGATCCGTTGCGATAGGGCGCGGACACCTTCACCCACACGCGCCGCGTGCGGCCCAGGGTGAGCAGATAGCGAAAGCCCGGGTCGTCGATGCCGAGGTCGTCGTCCGGGCGCCCGAAGTGATCGACCACCACGGCCACCCCGGCATCGACCAGGGGAGCCACGAGCTGCGGCAGGTCGCGTCCTTCGCGGTGCACTTCGACCTGCCATCCGCGCCGGGCCACCGATGCCAACAGGCGCGGCCACGGGTCGGACGCGAAGTCGGGAATGGGCAGGCTGTCGAGATTGAGGCGAATCCCCACGACGCCATCGCGCTCGAGCGCGTCCAGGTCCTCCTCGGAGATTCCCGGGTCCACCACGGCGATGCCGCGCAGCTGCGCCGGGTAGCGGCGCAGGGCATCGCACATGAAGCTGTTGTCGGTGCCGAGAAAGCTCGGTTGCACGAGGACGGCGTGCGAAATACCATGTAGCTCCATCTGCGCGCGATAGTCCTCGATGGTCGCATCGTAGTCCGGCACGTAACGGCGGACCGGCGCGAGCGGAAGGCCACGGACGAACACGTGGACGTGAGTATCGACCAGCGACATGCATCCTCCTAGGAATGGCTCGCATGGGCAACCGTGCTCATGCCGCGGTCGGCGCGTTGCCGATCCGCCCCACTTTGCATTAGCATAGTTGACTATGCAACTTTCGTCAATCGACGGCCCCTCATGCTGACCCGCACCCCGCTCTACCTCCAGATCCAGGACTTCGTGCGCGAAGGCATCAAGTCGGGCCGCTTCGCCGCGGGGGACAAGCTTCCCTCCGAGCCGGAGCTCGCCAAGCGCTTCCACACCACCCGCGCGACGATCGCCCGCGCCTTCCACCAGCTCGCCTTCGAGGGCCTGGTCGACCGCCGCATCGGCAGCGGCACCTACGTCAGTCAGCGCGACGTCGGCGATCGCGTGGACACCACGAGCTTCGAGTCGCACGAGGAGCACGTGCTGGCGCGTGGGGAGAAGCTCGAGTATCGCCTGCTGTGCTTCGACCCGGAGCCCGTCACGAGTGAGGTCGCCACCGAGCTCGACATTCCTGCCGACGAGTCGGTCTATCGCCTCGAGCGCCTGCGGGTGGTGTCGGGCGAGCCCCTCGCGGTGGAAGTGCGCTTCCTGCCGGCGAGCGTGGGCAGCGGCATCCGCCGCGAATGGCTCGAGACGCTCACGGTGCAGCGCATCCTCCAGGCTTGCCTGGGCCTGCGCATCGCCGCAATGGAGAATGCCGTGCGCGCGGCGGCGAGCACGCCGCGCGTGGCCAAGGCGCTGCAGCTGCCCAAGTCGTCGCCGGTGCTGGTGCGCTCGCACACCATCCGCGACGCGGGCGGGAGACCGCTCCTGTTCGGACAGACGTTCTACCCGCCCCACTTCACGATCCGCTACACGCTGAAGGCGCCGTGAGCGCGCCTTCCCACGGACGGTCTACTCCGCCTTGAGCTTGCCCGCCTTGACCATTGCGATGGCGAGGTCGTTCTCGCGCTGCACGTTCGCCGCAAACTCCTTGGCATCCCCGGCGTAAGGCGCGCTGCCGACCTTGGTGAAGGTCGCGCCCACCGCGGGTTGCTGCACCGCCTTCTTGAGCGCATCGGACAGCACCGCGATCACGGCGTCGGGCGTGCCCGCCGGCGCCACCACCCCGACATACGTCGTCGAGTCGAACTCCTTCAATCCCACCGCGCGCAGGGTAGGCACGTTGGGCAGACCCGGATCGGGGCTGGGGCCGATGACCGCGACAGGATGCAACGCCGTCTCGAAGTGCGGCCGCGAGCTCGTCACCTGGTCCATGGCGGCGTCGACTTGGCCGCCGAGCAGGTCCTGCACCATCGGCGCCGAACCCTTGTACGGGACGATCGTGAACTGCACACCGGCGGCTTCCTCGAGCTGCAGGGCGGCGAGGTGATTGGGCGTGCCGGGCCCGCCGTGCGCGACGGTGAGCTTGCCCGGGTTGGCCTTGGCATAGGCGATGAATTCGGCCAGGTTCTTGAAGCGCGGATTGTCCTTGCGCGCCACCAGCACCATCGAGGTCTTGTTGGCGAAGCCCACCGGCTTGAAGCTCTTGGGTGTGTAGCCCACGTTGACCATCTGCGGCAGCGTCGCGATCTGTCCGGGCGGCGCCACGAGCAGCGTGAGCCCGTCGGGCTTGGCATTGGCCACGTACGCAGCACCCACGCCGCCGCCCGCCCCTGCCCGGTTCTCCACGATCACCGGTTGGCCGAGGATCTTGGACATTGGCTCGCCGATGGTGCGCGCGACGGTATCCACATTGCCGCCGGGCGGGAACGGCACCACCAGCACCACCGGCCGGTCCGGGAACTGCTGCGCGCTCGCGCGCGTGGCGGTCACGAGCGCGGGAACCGCGGCCGACGCCGCGAGGATGGTGAGCAGCCGCCGTCTTTGTACTTTCATGTTCGTTGCCTCCTTGGTTGAGTGTGCCGCGTTGCGCGGCGCGACGCCTTGCCTGCGACGCCGTCGCCGCGCCGTTCAAAAGCGCGTGTCGATCCAGACCGCCTTGACGTTCAGGTACTCCTGGATGTGGTGGATGCCGCTCTCGCGGCCGTAGCCGCTCGCCTTGTAGCCCCCGAACGGCATCGCCGGGTCCATGCTGCCGTAGCCGTTGATCCACACCGTGC
>CALFEY010000394.1 GCA_937958295.1 uncultured Pseudomonadota bacterium | reverse complement strand
CCACCACCGACACTCCCCGGCGGGAGCCCTTGCGCACGGCCTCGGCGATGAAGCCGGTGTGCCCACCGCGGGAACCCGCAGGTGCCAGCACCAGCCGTTGGTGGTTGATCTCGTCGTCGAGGAGCCGTTGGTCGTCGGTCGACAGCGCCCACTTCAGTGCGGGATCGCCGACGATCGCGACGGTGGAGCGGGGAGCCTGTGCCCGCAGGTCGGCCACCGCGGCCTGGAGCTGTTCGAACGAGGGGGTGACCCGTCGCCAGCCGGCCACCGTGTCGGCATCGACGATCACCACGTCCGGATCGGGCATCCGGGTCACGCTAGGTCGGCCGCGCCGGCGTCCGCGCCGCCACGGGGGCGGTGGCGGGCTCGGCCGTACCCGGCCTCGGCACTGGCGTGGGCGCCCTCGCGGGCGTGGCCGCGGGGCTGGCCGTGGGCGCGGGCGTGGACATTGCGATGCTCGCCGTGGAGGAGAGCCTCACGCGCGACGACATGCGGCGCGATCTCCTGGCGTCCGTGGACGAGTCGCTGGCGCCGCTGCGCGAGGCCTTCCAGTGCGCGGCACGCTGACGTAGAAACATAATATGTTGCAAATGGCGGGATTTTGTCAGATCCTCCGACCTGCCATAACGACGAGTCCAAGGAGGACCCCATGTTCGCTCGCCTCGCCACTCTCGCCTGCTCGCTCGCTGTCGCGGCGAGCGTCGCTTACTCTCCCGCGGCGCTCGCGCAGGGCACGACTTGGCCCAGCAAGCCCATCCGCATCATCGTTCCCTTCGCGCCAGGCGCGTTCACCGATGCCTCGGCGCGCCTGCTCGCCAAGGAGTTGAGCGAGCAGATGGGCCAGCCGGTGGTGGTGGAGAACAAGACCGGCGCGAGCGGTACCATCGGCGCCGATGCGGTCGCCAAGGCTTCGCCCGACGGCTACACGTTGCTCGTGACCGAGACGTCGTTCGCGATGACCCCCGCGCTGTACGCGAAGCTGCCCTACGACCCGGTGAAGGACCTCATACCGGTGAGCCAGTACGCCGACGCCACCGCCGTGCTCATGGCGCGCAACGGGTTCCCGGCCAAGTCGGTGAAGGAGCTGGTGGCAGTCGCCAAGGCCAAGCCGGACGGCGTGACGTATGGATCGGCGGGCCTGGGATCCTCGTCGCACTTGCCCATCGAATGGTTCCAGAGTCTCACGGGCACGAAGATGCTGCACGTGCCCTTCAAGGGCGCGGCAGCGTCCATCCCCGAGCTCGTGGCCGGTCGGGTGGACCTCGTGATGAGCAGCGTGGCCACGGGCGGTCCGTTCATCGCCTCGGGCAAGGTCGAGCCGCTCGCGGTCACCGGCAAGGAGCGCAGCCCCGCGTTGCCCAACGTGCCCACGTTCGCGGAAGCCGGCTTGCCCGACTACCGGATGAGCTACTGGTTCGGGGTCTTCGCGCCCGCGGGAACGCCCAAGGACGTCGTGACGAGGCTCGAGCAGGAGATCGCCAAGGCGATGACGAGCCCCACGTTGCGCGAGTCGTTCGCGAAGCAGGGCGCGCGTACCGTGGGCAACACGTCGCCGCAGTTCACGAGCTTCGTCAACGACGAAATCGCGCTGTGGAAGAAGGTCGTGGCCACCGCCAACGTCAAGGTGGAGTAGGCGGCCGGATACGGCCGCCGGCTTCTAGGTCGCGGGCGGTGCGGAACGCCGCCACGCGATCATGCGCGCGATCCCTTCCTCGATCGACACTTCGGGCTGCCAGCCGAGCACACGGGCGGCCTTGGCATTGTCGTAGTGGAAGGGACCCTCGGTGGTGATGCGGAAGCCCGTGGTGGGCGCGCTGCGATACTCCGGGGCGATGGACGCGCCTGCCAGGCGGGTCACCGTCTCCGCGAGGTAGCGCGTGGTGAGCTCGCGGCCGCCGGAGATGTTGAAGGCTTCGCCGGCCACGTCGGAGGCCATCGCAAGGACGTTGGCGCGGGCCACGTCGCCGACGTATACGAAGTCCTTGGTCTCCGCGCCGTCGCCATAGAGGATCGGCGGCTCGCCGCGCGCGACGCGGTCGTAGGCCTCGATGATGTAGAGCGCGTTGGTGGAGCGGTAGTGCTGGCGCTCGCCGTATACGGTGGAGTAGCGCAGCGCCACGAAGGCGAGGCCGTGCTGCGCGCGGTACAGGTGGCACAGCTGCTCCCCGACGACCTTGGACGCACCGTACAGCGCCGGCGGCGCGGGCACGCGGTCCGAGTGAAACGGCTCGTCCTCGCGGATCGCGCCGCGGATGGCACCGTAGCCGTAGGCTGCGGAGGACGACGCGAACACCAGGCGCGAGACCTTGCGCGCGACGCACGCCTGCAGCACGTGATGCGTGCCGCGGATGTTCACGTCGAGGCCGAGCGCCGGGTCCTTGGCGATCCCCGCCGACATGAAGCCGGCGAGCGCGAAAATGCCGTCGATGCCCTCGCAGGCCTGCTCGAGCGCGGCGGGGTCGAGCACGTCGCCCTGCACGAGCCGGACGCGGCCGGTATCGCACAGCGCGGCGACGGTACCGTCGGGCTTGTCGAAGGACAGGTTGTCGAACAGCACGATCTCGCCCGCCCCGCGCGCGAGGAGCAATTCGGTGGTGCGGGTGCCGATCATGCTGGCCCCGCCCGTCAGCAGGAAACGCTTGCCTTCGATCTGCATGGGACTCCGGAAGGTGATTTTTGCCGACGGTGGCGGCCGCACCTGCGTGCCGTGCCACTGTCTGGCGCCAATGTTGAATAATCCCTTTATTTGAGATTATTGGCAAACGAAGGGACTCCCGCTGCGCGGGAGCGCACCGCGACGCGCTATCCGATTGCGCGTGGCGCGAGGTCGAGGGCCGAGTCCATGGCCCCGATGCGCGCGGTGACTTCTGCTGCCGCAGTCGTCACGAGGCCGACCAGCGCCTCCATGTCCACCTTTCGGAACGCAGCGGCCACGCCCGAGATGCCGATGCTGCCGAGGATGTGACCGGCGTGGTTGAACACGGGCGCGGACAGACCGAGGAGGCCTGGATTGAACTCGCCGATCGTCACGAGGTGACCTTGACGGCGGATCTGCGTGAGCGTGGCGCGAAACTGCGACCAGTCGGAGCCCAGGCCCGCCACGGCCACGGCTTTCTTGTGCTTGGCGTAGAGGCTGCGCAGCTGGTGCGCAGGCAGGTACGGCAGGATGATCTTCGACGCCGCGCCCGTGAACAGCGGACGGCGCTGGCCGCGCGCGAAGAGGTTGGGCGGACGGTCGGCGGCGAGCTCCTCGCGCACGCACATCACGGAGTCGCTGAAGAGCGCGCACAGCAACGCCGAGTGCCCCGTGGCGCTCACGAGTCGCTTCATGGGCGCTTCGCCCGCCATATAAAGCGGATCGGTCTGGCGCACCTGGCGGTCGAGCTCGATCACGCGCGGCCCGATGATGTAGTTGCCGCTCGCCACCGGCCGCAGGAGACCGGCTTCGTGCAGCGCCCGCACGTGCCGGTACACCGTGGAGCGCGATGCGCCCGTGTAGCGCATCAGCGCCTCGGCCGACCACACGGGCGCGGCCGGCGTAAAGAGGTCGAGGAGCTCGAGCATGCGCTTCAGGCTGTTCTCCGGATTTGCCTGCGGGCGCTTCTTCGCGGTACCAGCGGTGGCTCCCGGTGCCGCGGCCTTGCGCGAACGCGGCCGCGGCGTCGGGGGAACGGCGGCGGCGCGTGCCATGCGGGCTCAGCGACCCTGGAACACAGGGGGGCGCTTTTCGAGGAAGGCCCGCGCCGCCTCGCGATGATCGGCGCTGCGACTCGCCGCCGTCTGGTGCTGCGCCTCGAGGTCGAGGACCCTTGCGAGCGGCTCCGACTGCGCCGCTGCGAGGTTGCGCTTCATGTATCCGTAGGCGAGCGGCGGACCGGCGGCCAGGCGGCGGGCGAGCGTCATCGTCTCGTCGTGCAGCGCCGCATCCGGCACTGTGCGCGTCACGAGCCCGATGCGTTCCGCCGCCGCGGCATCGAGGGCGTCGCCCGTGAGATAGAGCTCGCGCGCCTTCGCCGGTCCGAGCACCGACGTGAGGAAATAGCTGCCGCCGAAATCGCCGGGCAGGCCCACCCGGGCAAAGCCGGTGACAAAGCGCGCGGACGCCGCGGCGATGCGCAGGTCGCAGGCGAGGGCGAGGCAGAGGCCCGCGCCTGCAGCCGGTCCGTTCACCGCGGCGATCGTGGGCTGGGGTAGCTCGTGGAGCTGGCGCGCGACGTCCATCTTGGCGCGTAGCACTGCCGTGGCATCGGGCGCGCCGTAATCGATCGCACCCGCGGCCATTCGCTTGACGTCGCCGCCCGCGCAGAAGCCGCGTCCCGCGCCGGTGAGCACGACCACCCGCGCGGCAGTGTCGCCGGCGATGCGCGCAAGGGCCTGCGCGAGACCCGACAGCATGTCCGGCGAGAGCGCATTAAGGCGGTCGGGCCGGTTGAGCGTCAGCGTGATGACGCCCTGGTCGAAGGATTCGAGAACGTCGGAGCTCATGGCGGAGGGAGGGGGCGGGGCATGTTCGCCCAGCGGGCTGGACGGTGTCAACGCAACCACGCGCGACGGCACGCAACGGCGTTGGACGCGGCGCGATGGCCACGCCGGGAACGTGTCCCCGTCGCGGATGCGCAGCCCATCGCTCCTTGCCGCGTCAATCTAAAAAGATGTTATATTGTGAGAAATAACTACAACCATAGCAACCGTCGGTGCTGCGCCGCGCCTCCCCGTTACCTCCGCTCATCAATCCGCATGAACGTGCCTGTCCTCGCGTGCCCCACCCTTTCCATTCCGCGGCGCGCTCATGAGTAGCGGCGGCCACGCTTACATCGTCGGCGCCTACGAGCATCCCACCCGTCACGCGCCCGACAAGTCCGGAGCGCAACTGCACGCGGAGGTCGCGCTCGGGGCGCTGGCGGATGCCGGCCTCTCGCGGCAGGACGTCGACGGGTACTTCTGCGCCGGCGACGCGCCCGGCCTCGGCCCACTGTCGATGGTCGACTACCTCAACCTGCGCGTGCGGCACGTCGACACCACCGAGACCGGCGGTTCCTCGTATCTCGTGCACGTGGCCCATGCGGCTCAGGCCATCGCCGCCGGCAAGTGCAACGTGGCGCTCATCACCCTGGCCGGCCGCCCGCGCAGCGAAGGGACATCTATCGGCACGTCCACGCCGCCGGGATCGCTGGCGCAACCCGACCGGCAATGGGAAGTCCCGTTCCGGCCCACCGTGGTCAACATGTACGCGCTGTGCGCGCAGCGGCACATGTACGAGTTCGGCACCACGTCCGAGCAGCTTGCGTGGATCAAAGTGGCCGCGTCGCATCATGCCCAGCACAATCCGCGGGCGATGCTTCGCGACGTGGTCACGGTGGAGGACGTGATGCGCTCGCCGCTCGTGGCCGATCCGCTGCACCGGCTCGACTGCTGCGTGATCAGCGATGGCGGCGGCGCGCTGCTCGTCACGCGCCCGGAGATCGCGCGCAGCCTTGCGCGTCCCCGCGTGCGATTGCGTGGGGCGGGGGAGGCGATCAAGGGCCAGGACGGCGGCAATATCGCGCTCACCACCTCGGCGGCCGCGCACTCGGGTGCCGCGGCCTTTGCGGAGGCGGGCGTGACGCCCGCCGACATCCGCTACGTATCGATCTACGACAGCTTCACGATCACCGTGCTCGTGCAGCTCGAAGACCTGGGCTTCTGCGCCAAGGGCGAGGGCGGGCGCTTCGTGGCCGATGGCAACCTCATCTCCGGCGTGGGGCGGCTGCCGTTCAATACCGACGGCGGCGGACTGTGCAACAACCATCCTTCCAACCGCGGCGGCATGACCAAGGTGATCGAAGCGGTGCGGCAATTGCGCGCAGAGGCGCACCCGGCCGTGCAGGTCCCGAACTGCCATCTCGCGCTCGCGCAGGGTACCGGCGGCAACCTCGCGACCCGGCACTGCAGCGCCACCCTCATTCTGGAGCGCGAGTGAACGCCATCGCCACGCCGCCGCCCGGACCGCAGCCCAATGCGGAAACCCAGGCCTTCTGGGACGCCGCCGCGCGCGGCCAGTTCCTGGTGCGTCGCTGCAACGCCTGCGGCCGCGCGCACTGGTATCCGCGGGTCGTGTGTCCGCACTGCTTCAGCGACCGCACCGACTGGGAGCGCGCGAGCGGGCAGGGCACGCTGTACGCCTTCACCGTCATGCGTCGCGTCCCGGTGCCGTATGCCATGGCCTACGTGACGCTCGCCGAGGGGCCCACGATGCTCACCAACATCGTCAACACCGACCTCGACGCGCTGTACGTCGGACAGCCGATGCGCGTGGTGTTCGTCACCGCCGACAACGGCCTGGCCGTGCCGATGTTCACGCCGGCATGAGCACCGAGATCGCGTCAGCGGCGCTTGTGCGCCTCGAGCGCGAGGGCGACGTCGCGGTCATCGTCATCGACAACCCGCCGGTCAATGCCCTAAGCCCCGGGGTGGGTGACGGCATCGTGACCGCGCTCGACACCGCGCAGGCCGATCCTGCCGTCGCCGCTCTCGTGCTGATCGGCGTCGGGCGCAGTTTCATCGCCGGAGCGGACATCCGCCACTTCGGCAAGGGCGTAGCGCGTCCTGCCATCGGTGTGCGGCCGAGCGATCGCCTCGATGCCGCCACCAAGCCCATCGTCGCCGCCATCCACGGCTATGCGCTCGGTGGCGGGCTCGAGTACGCGCTGGCCTGTCACTACCGCATCGCCACCGCGGATGCCAAGGTGGGCTTGCCCGAGGTCGCGATCGGCGCGATCCCGGGAGGGGGCGGCACACAGCGCCTGCCGCGTCTCATCGGCGCCCGCGCCGCGCTCGACATGATCGTGAGCGGTCGGCACGTGCCGGCACCCGAGGCGCATGCGCTCGGCCTGCTCGATGCGGTGATTCCAGCGACGGCGAGCCTGCGGGCGGAGGCCGTCGCATTCGCGCGCGGCATCGCCGCGCGGCGCCCGCTGCCGCGCGCGGCGGAGCGGGACGCGCAGATCGCACAGGCGCGCGACGAGCCCGGCCTCTTCGCGGCCAAGCGGACGGCGATCGCGAAGGAGGCACGCAACCGTGTCGCGCCATGGCGCTGCATCGATGCCGTCGAAGCGGCGGTTCAGCGGCCCTTTGCCGAAGGACTGCGGTTCGAGGTCGAGCTCTTCGAGTCGCTCGAGAACACCGACGAGGCCCGCGGCTTGCGCTACGCGTTCTTCGCCGAGCGCGAGGCGGCCAAGGTGCCCGATCTGCCACCGGCCGCGGCCTTGCCGCCTATCGCTGGCATCGCGCTCCTGGGCGCAGGCACCATGGGGGTGGGCATCGCCATGGCCTGTGCCGACGCTGGACTACGCGTGCGCTGGCTCGATGCGAGCGGCAGCGCGCTTGCGCGCGGGCTGGAGCGGGTGCGCGCCAACTACGCCGGCGCGGTCGCCCGCGGCCGGCTGCCGCCGTCCGCCATGGACGAGCGCCTCGCGCGCATCGAGCCGGCCACGAGCTATGCGGACCTTGCAGATTGCAACGTCGCGCTCGAGGCCGTGTTCGAGAGCCTGCCCGTGAAGCAGGAGGTATTCCGGGCGCTGGAAAACGCACTGCCCGCCGGCAGCCTCCTTCTCACCAACACCTCGGCCATCGATATCGATCTCATCGCGGCGGCCACCCGCGCGCCCGAGCGCGTCGCCGGGGCGCACTTCTTCAGTCCGGCCAACGTGATGAAGCTGCTGGAGATCGTCCGCGCGCGGGCGACATCCACCGCGGCGCTTGCCGCCACCATCGCACTCGGCAAGCGGCTGTCGAAGGTCAACGTCGTGGTCCGCAACGGAGAGGGCTTCCTCACCAGTCGCAGCCGCACGCCGTTGACTACCGAGATGGTCATCCTGCTCGAGGAAGGCGCCCTGCCCGAGCAGGTGGATCGGGTGATGGTCGAGTTCGGCTATCCGATGGGACCGTTCGCCGTCGGCGATCTCGCCGGGCTCGACATCGCGCGTGCGGCGCGCGATCGCCGGACCGCGGACGATCCGCTGTACCGCCCTTTGCCTATCGCAGACACGCTCGTGGACATGGGCCGCCTCGGCCAGAAGACCGGCAAGGGCTGGTATCGCTACGAGACCGGCAGCCGCGCGCCGCTGCCGGATCCCGACGTGGCACGCGTGATCGGCGACTTCGTGGCCGCCTCGGGCGTCTCGCCGCGCCGCCACAGCGACGAGGAGATCCTGCATCGCCTCCTCTTCGCGAGCGTCAACGAGTGCTGCCGCATGGTCGACGAGGGCCGGGTCCTGCGCGCCAGCGACGTCGACGTGGCGTGGGTGCATGGCTTCGGCTTTCCGCGCTATCGCGGCGGCCCGATGTTCTGGGCCGACGGCATCGGCGCCGCACGCGTGCTGGCGCAGGTGGAGGCGTGGACAGCGCAGCTCGGCCCGCGGTGGACGCCCGCGCCCGGGCTGCGCAAGGTGGCTGCGGCCGGGGCTTTGCTGCGGCAGATGACGGGGCGTTGAAAGGCGCGGGCGGCTACGCTTGACGCCGCGAGCGCCGTCTGCCGGGATCGTGTCAATAAATGCCATGTTACGGGATTATTTACATTACTGATGCCCCTCGCTAGACTTCCCGAAGTGGTCGCCGCGAGGGACCACGCTCACGGAGCGCACGACTCCGCATGCCAACCAAGGAGAAAACACCATGTCGATGACACGCAGGGATGCGCTGGCACTGTTGTCCGGCGCCGCGGTCGCGCTGGCCTCGGGAATTGCCCGAGGCGCGGACTATCCGAGCAAGCCGATCCGCCTCGTGGTGCCGTTCCCGGCCGGTGGCGCCTCTGACGTCATCGCACGGCTCACAGCGGCGGAGTTGCAGGCGTTGCTCAAGCAGCCGGTCGTGGTCGACAACAAGCCCGGCGCCAACGGCATCATTGGCGTGGAAGCCTTCCTGCAGACTCCGGCCGACGGCTACACGCTGCTCGCCGCGGGCGGCTCTGCGTGGACGCCCGCGCAGGTCAAGGACTTGAAGTTCAACGTGATGCGCGATTGCGAGCCCATCGCGCTCGTGTGCCAGACGCCTCTCGCGCTCATCGTGCCGCCGCAGCTCGGCATCAACACCGCGCAGGAGTTCTTCGCGTACGCCCGGAAGAATCCGGGCAAGCTCAACTACGCCTCGGTGGCGCCCAACGACCTGCTCTGGACCGAGCTCCTCAAGTTCCGCACGAAGACGGACATCGTGCAGATCGCATACAAGGGCAATGCGCCGGCGCTCACGGCGCTGCTCACCAACGAGGTGCAGATGACGCTGTCGTCGATCGCCGTGTTCCTGCCGCATATCAAGGAAGGCAAGCTGAAGGCGCTGGCCGTGACCACCGCGGCGCGCTCGCCGGTGGTGCCTGACGTCCCCACGCTGGCGGAAGTGGGCGTGCCCGACTTTGTGACGGCCTCGACGAACGGCACGTGGGCGCCCAAGGGCACGCCCAAGGAGATCACGCAGCTCCTCAATGCAACCTACAACGATTTCCTCCAGCGGCCGCAGGTGAAGCAGATGTTCCTCGACAAGCTCGCCGCCGTCACCCTCGGTGGTCCGCCGGAAGAGCTGCGCCGGGTGATCGGTAACGACCAGCGTTCGCTCGACGAGGCGGCGAGGCTCATCAACTACCAGCCCGCGTGAGCGGCGCGCTCGCCACGGAGGCACTGTCCGCGCAACGGGCCGCGTCTTCGTCCTTGCGCGCACTGTTCGAGCCGCGCTCCATTGCGATCGTCGGCGCCTCCGACGACCCGGCGCGCATTGGCGGGCGGCCCCTCGCGGGGTGCCTCGCGCGAGGCTTCGCAGGTCCGCTCTATCCCGTCAATCCGTCGCGTCCGCACGTGCAGGGCGTGCTGGCGTTCTCCTCGCTGGCGGCCATCGGTGCGCCGGTGGACCTCGCGGTGATCGCGCTGCCCGCCCGCCACTGTGCCGAAGCCATCGATGCTTGCGCGAGCCTCGGCGTGCGCGCGGCCGTGGTGCTGAGCGCGGGCTTTGCGGAAGTCGGAGACGAGGGCGCGGCGTGGCAAGCCCGTATGCGCGCCACGGCGCGCCGATCGGGCATGCGCATCGTGGGGCCGAACTGCATGGGGCTGCTCAACCTGCGTGCCGGCGTGGTGGCGAGCTTCACGAGCCTCGTGGAGGCCACTCCGGGCGACCACGGCGCGATCAGCGTGGTGAGCCAGAGCGGCGCGTTCGGCTCGCACTGCCTCGCCCTCATGCGCGAGCGCGGCCTGGGGGCCGACCTGTGGGTGACCACCGGCAACCAGGTTGACGTCGATGTCGCCGACTGCATCGCTTATCTTGCCGGCGCGCCGGACACGCGCGTGATCGCGGCCTGCGTCGAGGGCGTGGAAGACGGTCCGCGCTTTGTCGCGGCACTGGCGCAGGCGCGTGCGCGCCGGGTGCCGGTGGTCCTTCTGAAGCTCGGTCGATCGGAGGTCGGCCGCGCCGCGGCTGCCACGCATACGGCGTCGTTGAGCGGGGCCGCCGCCGTGTTCGATGCGGTCGCCGCGGAATTCGCGGTACATCTCGCGCGCTCCGTCGACGAGCTCTTCGACGTGGCTTACGCCTGCTCGGCGGGCAAGTTTCCTGCGCGCCCCGAGGTCGGGCTCATCACGACGTCCGGCGGGGCAGGGATCCTCATGGCCGATGCCGCCGCGGACGCCGGCCTGCGCGTGCCGGCCCTACCGGAAGAGACGCAGGCGCGGCTGCGCGCACTGGTGCCGTTCGCCAGCCCGCGCAATCCCCTGGACGTGACCGGCCAGTTCATCAACGACGCTACCGCAGTGCGGCCGATGTTCGAGGCGCTGCTGCGCGAGGGCGGCTTTCCGGCCACCGTGTGCTACGTGGGCAGCGCGGGGGTGATACCGGCGCTCATGGAGCGGCTGTCCGCGAGCTTCGACGCCGTGGCGCGCGCTCATCCTGAGCACTTGTTCGTGCTGTCGATGATCGCGCGGCCCGAGGTGCGGCGCCGCTACGAGGCCATGGGGTATCTCGTGTTCGAGGACCCCTCGCGCGCCGTGGCGGCGGTCGGCGCGCTGGAGCGGCTGAGCCGCGCGCTGGCGACGCGCGCCGAGCCCGTGGTAGCACCGGCGGCCAGCGCTCCTCCGGCCGCCGGTGGCGTGCTCGACGAGGCCGCCTCCAAAGCGCTCCTGCGCGCCGCGGGCGTTGCCTTCCTGCCCGAGACGATCGCGCGGGACGCGGGCGAGGCCGCTGCGGCCGCGGATGCCTTCGGTGTGCCGCTCGCGCTCAAGGTGCTGTCCCGCGACGTGCCGCACAAGTCGGACGCCGGCGGCGTGGCCCTCGGCGTGCAAGGGGCGCCCGCAGCCGCGGCCGCGTTCGACGCGATCGTGACGTCCGTCCGCCGCGCGGTGCCGGAGGCCGCGATCGACGGCGTCCTCGTTGCGCCCATGGCGGGCGAGGGCATCGAGATGATCGTGGGGTCCACGCACGACCCGGTCTTCGGCCCGATGGTGATGGTGGGCTTCGGCGGCATCTTCGTGGAAACGCTGCGTGCCACCGTGTTACGGCGCGCGCCGTTCTCCACGGACGTCGCGCGGCAGATCATCGAGTCGCTGCCGGGAGCCCGGCTCTTCGCCGGCGCGCGCGGACGACCGGCGGCGGATGTCGAGTCGCTTGCCTCGCTCGTCGCCGCGGTGTCGCGCTTCGCGGCGGCGAATGCAGAATGGCTCGCGAGCGTGGACCTCAATCCGGTGCTCGTGCGCGCCCGCGGACAGGGGGCCGTCGCGCTCGATGCGCTCGTGGCGTTGCGTCCCGCGACGGATCAGTCGTAGAGCTGGGCGAGGGTGGTGGCGACGAGCGCAGGACGCGCGGCATCGTCCACGCGCAGGGTCGACGTGAAGGTGAAGCGCTTGCCGCCGTCGACGTTGAGTACGCGGTCGAGCGCGACGTCCAGGCGCACCAGCGATCCCGCGGGCACCGGGGTAACGAAGCGCACGCGATCGAGGCCGTAGTTGAGGCCGCGTGAGCGGCGCCGCACCGTGTAGAGGGTGGCGGTGAGGCGCGGCAGCAGCGAGAGCAGGAGGTAGCCGTGCGCGATGGTGCGGCCGCCGGGAAGCTCGCGGCGGGCGCGCTCGACGTCCACGTGGATCCATTGCCGGTCGCCGGTCGCATCCGCGAAGGCATCGATCATGGCTTGGTCCACGAGCAGGGCGTCGCTTGTGCCGAGCGTGGTGCCGGTCGCGGCGGCAAGATCGGCAATCGTCTCGAAGGTATGCATCACGCATCCGCCGCCGCGAAGAGGCCTCCCATGCCGCCGAGTGCGGCCAGGTGATCGTCGGCATCGCCGTGCGCGAGCTCGAGGGCCGTGAGCCGCCGGAAGTAATGTCCGGCGCGGTACTCCTCCGCGAGGCCGATGCCGCCGTGAAGCTGGATCGCCTGCTGGCCAACGAAGCGCGCGGAGCGCGCGGCCTGGACCTTGGCGGCGGCTACCGCGCGTGCCCGCGCGACGGGATCGTTCATGGCGCACGAGAGGGTGGCGAAGTACATGAGGCTGCGCGCCTGCTCCACCGCGACGTACATGTCGGCGGCGCGATGCTTGAGCGCCTGGAAGTCACCGAGCGGCCGCCCGAACTGGCGGCGCGTCTTGAGGTACTCCACCGTCAGGGCGAGGAGCGCGTCCATGCAGCCGACGGCCTCGGCGACCTCGGCCACGATGCCCATACGCTCCACGCTCTCGAGCAAGAGGTGGGCACCGCCCTCGGGACCCACGCGGGCGCTGTCGGGAACCATCACGCCGCGCAGGTGCACGTCTGCCGCGCCGTGGCCGTCGAGGCGCGCGACGGGGGTGCGCGCAAGGCCGGGCGCGTTCGCTGGCACGAGCAGGAGTGTGGGCGCGCCTTGGTGGGTGGCGGCGATCAGGAAGCCATCGGCGCGGTCGCCTTCGCTCACGAAGGCGAGCTCGCCGTCGAGCTGCCAGGTCCCGTCGCGCCGCACGGCCTGCACCCCGGGCGCGGGACGCGCGTAGCGGGAGCGCTCCTCAGCGAGCGCGAGCGCGAGCGTGGCTTCACCTCGCTCGATGCACGCGAGCGCGCTCTCGTGCTGCGCCGGGGTGCCGGCCGCGCGCAGGAGCGCGGCGGCGTGCACGACCGTTGCGACGAAGGGAACTGCGGCGAGCGCCCGGCCAAGCTCCTCCTGCGCAATCATCATGCACTGCAGCTCGTCGGCGGCGGCGTCCGCGCGGCAATCGAGCGCGGCGAGGCCGAGCTCCACGCAGCGTGGCCACAGGCTCGCTTCGCCCGGGGCGAGCGGGTCCGCGAGGGCTCGCCGCAGACTGTCCCGCAGGAGCACGTGTTCGGGAGTGGGATCGAAGTCCATGGAGGGTGGCCGTCAGAGTCCCAGCACGGCGCGCGCCAGGATGTTGCGCTGGATCTCGTTGGAGCCGCCGAAGATGGAGAGCTTGCGCCAGTTGAAGTAGGTGGCGCCCACTGTTTCGAGCGCAGCGAACGCCTCGCGGGCCTCGGCGTCCTCGGCGACGGGCAGTCGCAACGCCTCCGGGCCGGCCAGATCGACCAGCAGCTCCGAGACCTTCTGCTGGATCTCCGTGCCGCGGAGCTTCAGCAGCGACGACAGCGGATTGGGCGTGTGCGATCCGCGTCGTGCCTCCTCGCTTAGCACGCGCAGCGTGGTGATCTCATGGGCCTTGAGCTCGACCTCGAGCGCGGTCACCCGCGCGCGGAAGAGCGGATCGGCCAGCGCGGGCCGCGGCCCGTCCACCGCCGCGAGACGCTTCACCTGGCGCAGCCGCTCCTTGGCGATGCCCACGCGCGCCGACCCCGTGCGCTCGTTGGAGAGCAGGTATTTCGCATACGACCAGCCTTCGTTCTCCCGACCCACGCGAAGGTCCAGCGGGACGCGCACGTCGTCGAAGAAGACCTGGTTGACCTCGTGCCGTCCGGGCGGGGCACCGTCGATGAGACGGATGGGACGCACCGTCACGCCCGGGCTCTTCATGTCGATCAGCAGGAATGAGATACCGGCCTGCGGGGCCGCCGCAGGATCCGTGCGGACGAGGCAGAACATCCAATCGGCATAGTGGCCGTAGGTCGTCCAGGTCTTTTCCCCCGAAACGACGTAGTGGTCGCCATCGCGGCGCGCGGCCGTGCGTAGCGAGGCGAGGTCCGAGCCGGCATTGGGCTCCGAGAAGCCTTGTCCCCACCACTCGTCGGTGTTGGCGATGCCCGGCAGGAAGCGCTGCTTCTGCGCGCGCGTGCCAAAGGCCAGGATCACCGGCGCGACGAGGTTGATGCCGAGCCCCACGAGCTGCGGCGCGGGCGCGAGGTCGAGCTCCTCGCGGATGACGTAGCGCTCGGTGACGGTGCAGCCGCGGCCGCCCCATTCGGCCGGCCAGTGCGGCACGGCGTAGCCGGCACGGTTGAGCGCGCGCTGCCAGGCGGTGATCTCGTCCTTGCCCACGTGCCGTCCTGCGCGCACCTTCTGCCGCAGCTCCGGCGAGAGGTTCTCGCGCACGAAGGCGCGCACGTCGTCGCGCAATGCCTCCTCGGCGGCGCTGAAGCGCAAGTCCATGCACGCTCTCCCTAGGCTGTCATGAAGGCGCCGCCATTCACGGACATGTTCTGTCCCGTGATGTACGACGCGGCATCGGACAGCAGGAAGCACACGGGCTGGGCGACTTCTTCCGGGGTGGCCCATCGGCCGAGCGGGATGCGCGCGAGATACGTATCGCGAAATTTCTCGCTGCGGATCGTCGCCGTCATCGCGGTCTCGACCACGCCGAAGCAAAGCGTATTGACGCGGATGCCGTAGCGCGCCCACTCCTGCGCGGCACTCATGGTGAGGCTCAGCATGCCCGCCTTGGCCGCGCCGTAGTTGATCTGGCCGAAGGTGCCCTTGCGCCCGGCATCGGCGGAGATATTGACGATCGACGCCGCCGGCACCGGGCCTTCCTTGGCGAGCGCGACCAGTGCACTGCCCACCGCCTGGAGGCAGTTGAAGGCGCCGGTGAGATTCACGTCCAGTACCTCCTGCCACTGGGCGGCGGTCATCTTGTGGATCATCGCGGCGCGTACGATGCCGGCGTTGTTCACGAGGCCCTGCACAGGACCGAAGCGCGCCGTGGCGGCGGTGACCGCCGCGGCGACGAACTCGCGGTCGGCCACGCTGCCCGCCAGGCCGTGCGCACGGTCGCCGTCGAGCCCGGCGGTGGCGGCGGCGAGCGCGCCGCCATTGGCGTCGACAAGCGAAACGCGGGCGCCGAGCTCGAGTGCGAGGCGGGCGATGGCAAGACCGATGCCTTGCGCGGCACCGGTCACCATGATGTGCCGGCCAGTCAGATCCATGGGATTGCGCATGCTTCGGGAGGGGAAGTGAGGAGGGGTCCTGGGGGTGATGGGTTGGCGTGACGAGCCCACCAATGTAAAATTATTCCGTAATACGATATTTATTGCAAACGCGGTGCGCGCCGGATGCCGGCTGCGCGACGCCACGGAGGATGAGCGTGGAACCAGCCGAACCATCCGCGGGCGGGCCCAACGCCACGGCGCCGCTCGCGGGCTTTCGCGTGCTCGACTTAAGCCGGGTGCTCGCGGGTCCATACTGCGCGCAACTCATGGCCGACATGGGCGCGACCGTGATCAAGGTCGAGTCCCCCGATGGCGACGAGTGCCGCAAGTGGCCGCCGCTGTGGGATGGCAACGACATCTCCACCAACTTCGGTGGCGTCAATCGTGGCAAGCTCGGCATCACGCTCGATTACAAGGCGCCCGCGGCGCCCGAGGTCCTGGCGGGCCTCGTGCGCTGGGCGGACGTCGTCGTGCACAACTTCCTGCCCGAGACGGCCGAGCGCCTCGGCCTCGGCTACCCCCGCCTGCGGGCCCTCAATCCGCGCATCGTGTACCTCTCGCTGTCGGGCTACGGCGAGCGCGGGCCGCTCGCCAACAAGCCGGGCTACGACCTCATGATGCAGGCGTTCTCGGGCGCGATGGGGCTCACGGGCTATCCGGGGCAGGGGCCTGTGCGCATCGGCGTGTCGTTCATCGACATGGCCACGGGTATGGCCGCATATGGCGCCGTGGTCACGGGCCTGCTCACGCGCCAGCGTACCGGCACGGGCACCTGCGTGCGCTTGTCCCTGCTGGAGACTGCCGTGGCACTTCTTGGCCATCACGCCGCCAACTGGTTTCAGGCCGGCGTGCTCTCGCCTCCGCTCGGCTCGGCGGCCGGGAACCTGTCGCCGTATCAGGCCTTCGCGTGCACCGACGGCTACCTCGTGGCGGGGGCGACCAACGATCGGGTGTTCGCGAGGATGTGCCAGACGCTCGGGTGTGCCGAGGCACTTGCGGATCCGCGCTTTGCCACCAATGCGCTGCGCGTCACGCACCGCGATGCGCTGAACGAGATCCTGATGCCGTGCTTTGCCACGGCTTCCGTCGCGCAATGGGCGCAGCGTCTGGACGAGGCGGGGGTGCCCACGTCGCCGGTGAATGGCGTGGACCAGATCATGGAGCACCCGCAAGTAGCCGCCAACGACATGATCGCCGAAGTCGACTTTCCCGACGGTACCTCCGCCCGCTACGTGGGCACGCCGTTCAAGATCGACGGTCACGCGGGCCCGTCGCGCCGCGCGGCGCCGCATAAGGGGGCGGACACGGCGTACGTGCTGCGCGACGTCCTCGGCTTTGCGCCCGCCGACGTCCTGCGCCTGATGCGCACGGGGGCGTGACGATGGAACGTGCGCAAGACGACGACATCGTCGAGACGTTCGACCACGGCGTGGTCACGCTCTGCCTCAACCGGCCTACGCGCCTGAACGCGATCACCGTCCCGATGTTCGAGAGCCTGCTAGCGCGTTGCGAGCGCATTGCCGCCGACCCCGACGTGGGCGCGCTCGTGCTCGCGGGCGCGGGTCGCGCCTTCTGCGCGGGCGGCGACATCCACGAGATGGCCGACCGCGCCGTCGAGTCCCCGGCGCAGGCCGTGGCCACGCTGCGCCGGCGCATGGAGATCGCCCGCCTGCTCCGCGAGATGGGGAAGCCCACGATCGCGCGGGTGCAAGGTCCTGCGGCCGGCGCCGGCTTCTGCCTCGCGCTTGCCTGCGACATGCGCATCGCCGGTCCGGACGCGTCGTTCACGCTGGCATTCGGTCGGGTGGGCTATGCAAGTGACTACGGGGGTAGTTATTTCTTGCCCAAGCTCGTGGGACCCGCCAAGGCAAGGGAGCTCTACTTCACCAATGCGGTGGTGAACGTGCCCGAGGCCTTGGCACTCGGCATCGTGAACCGCGTGGTGCCGGCGCCGTCGCTGGCCGCGGAGGTCGATGCCTTGGCGAGGTCGCTCGCCAGCGGACCGCGTGTGGCACTGGCGCAGATGAAGCGCAACCTCAACGAAGCCGATGGCGGCAGCCTTGCACGGGTGCTCGATACCGAGGCTGAAGGGCAGATCCGTTGCCGCTTCACCGAGGACCACCGCGAGGCCGCGCGGGCTTTCCTCGAGCGGCGATCGCCCGTGTTTCGCGGACGCTAGCGCAGATAGGCGAGCCGCGGCGAGCCGTCGCGCCGCTGCACGAGCATCTCTTCGGCCGCGAGCGCGTCGGTAGGTGCGAGCTCCGCAAGCCAGCGCAGCTCGCCGCCCGCGACTGCCGCCACGGGAAGGCCATCGCGATAGAGCACGCGATTGCCGGTGAGCGCCGGGATCTTCGGACCCGGCACCAACGTACCGACGAGATTGAGGGGATCGGCGCCGCTCACCATCACGAGCTCGCGCGCCCCTTCGGTTCGCCGGGTGTCGCGCAGCGCGGTGACTGCCTCCGGCAACGCGAATTGCTCGCCGCTCACGCCCGCCACGAAGCGTCCGCCGCGAAGGTCGCCGCGCGCCTCGAGGCGGCGCAGCACTGGCAGCAGGTCGCGCCACGGTGGCAGCCACGCGGCTTCGCGCGCGAGCAGCCGCCAGAACACCACGCCATAGCGGCGCAGCAGCGTGTCCACCACGTGCTCGATCACCGCAGGCTCGTGGCCGGCCCCGCGCGCGGCGACGTGCGGCTCCGGGGACGCAAGGCGCCGCAGGGCCCACCGGCCGGCATCCTCGATGCCGAAGAGCGCCCGCCGGGCGCCGCGGCGACCGCCGAAGGCCTTGCGCTTCTCCGATGGCGTGAGCAGCGCGCGCAGCCCGGCGAAGCTGTCGGAGGTCACGGCGCCCGCCGCGACCATCTCGGCGAGGGCCTCTTCCACCTGCGTGCGCAGCAGGCCCGTGCCCTCGACGAGCTCGTCGAAGAAGGAGGCGCCCTGGGCCTGCAGGACATCGGCGATCTTCTGCGCGCGACTCGACAGCGCCGGACGCGCCGACGGCGCGGCGGCGAGGCGGTTCCATGCGGCGGCGGCGCGCCGCGGCAGGAGCGCGATGGGGGCGCTGCGCACGAGGCCGGACGCCGCGCCGCCACCGGCAGGTGGCGACAGACGGCTCCACACCGCACGTCCGGACAGGCACAGCTCGTCGAGCCAGGTGAAGTCGTAGTCGGCCAAGCGGGCCGGAAGGATCTCGCTCTCCCACGCGGATGCGGGCGCCTCGAAGCCTTGCAGCTGCGACACGATGGCATCCAGCGCATCCGGTCCTTCCCGCCGCTCGCCTGCGGCAAGCTGCTGCCAGCGGAGGAGAAAGCGCATGAAGTCCTGGGTAGCGACGGGCTCGATCTCTTCGCGCAGTCGCTTCACGGTGTAGCGATGGATGCGGGCGAGAAGGCCGCGGTCGCACCATTCGTCTTCTGCGACCTCGGGCGAGTAGCGGCCGCGCATCGCAACGCCTTCTTGCGCCAAGGCGGCGAGCGCCGCGTCGACGTCGTGGCTCGTCACCCGCAAGTCATGCGCGAGGATGCGCGTGGTGACGGGCCCCGCGGCGGCGAGGCGCGCGCGCACGAGATCGAGCAGCGCCGCATCGCGGGTGGTCGCGCGCGATTCGAACTCCGCCGGCGGGTCGAGGGGCGGCGCGGCCACGGCCGCGTGGTGCACGCGCCGCAGGAGCGGCAGACGCTCGGCGGCCACGAGGATCGTGGAAGGGGGCGTCCCGGCGCCAGCACCCTCCGCCGCGCTTGTGCGCTCGTCGTCGGGCAAAGTGAGCCACGTGGCGCGTCGCTGCGCGATCAATGCCGTCGCGAACGCCGGTGCCGGTGTCGTGGCGGCGACTTCGGCCGCGGTGAGAAAGCCCTGGCCAAGGAGCGCGTCGTGCAGCTCGTCGGCGGTGTCCGCATGCGCCCGCGCCTCGTCGCGCACGCGCTCGATGGCGGCGGGGTCGAGGCGGCCGATGTCGGCAGCGGATGCCGGGTCGAGCCAGCGCCGGGACAGCACCGCCTGCGTGCGTCGCTCTTCGAGCGGCGCGTCGTCGAGGAAGGCGTAGGGCCGGGCGGTGAGGATCTCCAGCGCCAGCGGCGACGGCAGGGGCAGGTCGCGTGCGACCACGCGGATGGCGCCGGACTCGAGGCCTCGCAGCACGTCCACGAGACCGTCGAGGTCCATCGCCTCGTGGAGGCAGTCGTCGATCGTCTGCCGCACCAGCGGATGGTCGGGAACCTCGCGCTCGCCCGCCAGGTTTTCCGCGCAGGCCACCTGGTCGGGGAACACGGATGCCATGAGGTCATCGGCGCGCATGCGCTGCAACGGAGCCGCGACCTTGGTGCCCCCACGAAAGCGCGGCAGGGCGAGCGAGATGCCGGCGATCCACCGCCAGCGGGCGGCGAACATGGGCGCGACGAGCATCGCCTGGATCAGCACGTCGCGCACCGATGCGCAGTGCAGGTAGCGGGCGACGCTCGCGAGCTCGAAGCTGTGGCTCGTGGACAGCGAGAGCACGATGGCGTCCTCGGTGGCCGCGGCCTGCAGCTCGAAGTTGAACTTGCGGCAGAAGCGCTTGCGCAGCGCGAGTCCCCACGCGCGATTGACACGGCTGCCGAAGGGCGCGTGGATCACGAGCTGCATGCCGCCGCTCTCGTCGAAGAAGCGCTCCAGCACCACGGTGTCGTGCGTGGGCAGCGCCCCCAGCACGTCGTGCGCGGTGCGCAGGTAGTCGACGAGCTGCGTGCCCGCCGCGGTGCCCACGCCCGCCGCACGCAGCCGGTCCGCGGCCACGTCCGCGGGCACCGGTGCCATCACGTCCTCGCGCAGGCGCGACACGGCCCGCGACAGCTCGTCGGTGCGCCCGGGCGCCTCGCCGAGCCAGAAGGGAATGTTGGGCGCCTGTCCGGCGGCGTCTTCCACCCGCACGCGTCCGGCTTCCACCCGGCGAATGCGATAGGACAGGTTGCCGAGCTGGAACACGTCGCCGGCGAGGCTCTCCACCGCGAAGTCCTCGTTCACCGTGCCCACCTTCTGGCCCGCGGGCTCGAGCACCACGTCGTAGTCGGCATTGTCGGGAATCGCGCCGCCGGACGTGAGCGCCGTGAGCCGCGCACCCTTGCGGGCGCGCAGCACGCCGTTGACGGCGTCGCGGTGGATGTAGGCGCTGCGCGGCCCGCGACTGGTCGCAAAGCCCTCGCTCAAGGCGCGCACCACCTCGTCGAAGATGTCTCGCTCGAGGCGGCGATACGGATGGGCGCGGCGCACGAGTGCGAAGAGATCGTCCTCGCCCCACTCGCGCAGCGCGACGTCGGCCACGATCTGCTGCGAGAGCACGTCGAGCGGGGCGACGGGGATGTGCAGCCGGTCGAGCTCGCCGCGCCGCACGGCCTCGAGAAGCGCTGCGCACTCGACGAGGTCGTCGCGGGTGAGGGGGAAGAGGCGGGCCTTGGGCACGCCGCCCACCTGGTGGCTCGCGCGTCCCGCGCGCTGGAGAAACGTCGCGATGGAGCGCGGCGAACCCAGCTGGCACACGAGGTCGACGTCGCCGATGTCGATGCCCAGCTCGAGTGAGGCCGTGGCCACCAGCACCTTGAGCTCGCCGCGCTTCAAGCGCTGCTCCGCCTCGTGCCGGAGCTCCTTGGCCATGCTGCCGTGATGCGACATCACGTGCGCCTTGCCGAGAATTTCGGACAGGTGACGCGCGACGCGCTCGGCCATGCGCCGCGTATTGACGAACACGAGCGTGGTGCGATGCGAGGCGGCGAGGTCCGCCAGGCGGCCGTACACCTGTTCCCAAACCTCGTGCGACATCACCGCCTCGAGCGGCGATGCCGGCACTTCGAGGGCGAGGTCGCGCTCCCGCATGTGGCCGCTGTCCACGATGGCGCAGGCGCGCGGCGCGCCCGTGGCGGGATCGCTGCCTACCAGGAGCTGCGCGATCTCCTCCACCGGCTTCTGCGTAGCCGACAGTCCCACGCGCACGGGCGGCCGGTCGGCCACCGCCGCGAGGCGCTCGAGCGAGAGCGCAAGGTGGCTGCCGCGCTTGGTGCCCGCGATGGCATGGATCTCGTCCACGATCACGGTACGCGTGCTCGCCAGCATGCGTCGTCCCGACTCCGAGCCCAGCAGGATGTAGAGCGACTCCGGTGTCGTCACCACGATGTGCGGCGGGCGCTTGCGCATCGCGGTGCGCGCGGCCTGCGGCGTATCGCCGGTGCGCACCAGCGTGCGGATGTCGACGTCCGGCAGGCCTTGCGCCGCGAGCTCGGCGCGAATGCCGGCCAGCGGCGCGGCGAGGTTGCGCTCGATGTCGTTGGACAGCGCCTTGAGCGGCGACACGTACACGATCTGCGTGGCATCGGGCAAGGGTGCCGCGATACCCTGGCGCACGAGGTCGTCGATGGCCGCGAGGAATGCCGCGAGCGTCTTGCCCGAGCCGGTGGGCGCGGCGATGAGCGCGTCGCGGCCCGCCTTGAGATGGGGCCAGGCCTCGACCTGCGGCGTCGTGGGGGCCGGGAAGGCGGAGGCGAACCAGCGCGCGACCGCCGGGTGGAACGGCGGCGAAGAGGTGATCGCGGCGGGCTCGACGGGCGTCATGACGTAACCTGAAACGTGGGGTCGCGGTGGCGACGTTTCCAGCGCTGCGCGGGGGACGGCGCCGCTGCGATCACGGTAGCACAGGCAGCAGCGCGGACTTCGCTCACGGCACGGGCACGGAAGGCGACACGGCGCTCGTCCCCACGCGGGGAGGCCCTCGGGATCGCGCAGCGGGCCTTACAGCGGTGCGCAGTACGCCACCCGGTCCGCCCCGTCGCCTTCGGCGATCCAGCCCGCGACCTCCATGGCCATGCGGGTGAGCACATTCGTGGTGTAGCGATGGTTCGCGTCCCGACGGTCGTTGAACAGGCGAAAGACGGGGACCGTGCCGGTGGGGCAGGCGCCCTCCACGGGCACCGCAAGCGCCATGAATGGAGAGGCCTCGAGGACGAGCGATGGATGCGCGGCGAGGGTGGCCGCGCACTCGGCGGCATCGCGTCCGTAGAAATGCGAGTCGCCCAACGGCGGCACGATGTAGATGCGGCACACGGGCGAGGTGCCGGGCTGCACGGTGGCATACGCGGCAAAGGTTTCGCCGGTGCGTGCCCAGCCTTCGAACGTGCCGGCATCGAGCGCGGCGATCTCCTGCGGCAGCCAGGTCACGAAGTAGTGGTCCAGTCGCCGGTGGTAATACTCGACCACCGTGACCGGGAGCGCGGTGCCATCGTCCACGGCCGGGTCGATCACGATCACGCGATAGGTGACGGAAGACACGTCCGCGCCGGCGATGCCGCTGACGGTGACGGTGTACAAGGCATCGCTCGCGGGTGCGTCGTAGGACACGCCGTGCGGCACGAACACGAGCGTGTTGTCGCCGTAGCCTGTGCTCACGGGCTCGCGCGCGACGCCGAGCGGACCGGAAGGTCCGGTCACCGCGACGCTCGCTGCGGTGAAGTCGGCACCGGCCAGCGAGAAGGACCACCGCCCGGAGCGGGCGGGCAGGTTCTGATAGGGCACGTAGCCCGCCGGTGGCCACGCCACGCCCTCCGGTGTGGACGGGCGCGTGGTGAGCGCGCCGAACACGCCCAGGGCATTGGCCGCCGGCGCGCCTTCACCGCCGGTGCTGTCGCCGGTGGCGAAGGTGGAGCGCGGGGGATAGAGGAGCCACCGGCGGTGGCCCGCCGCGCCGTTGTTGCTGCCGCTGTCGTCCATGTAGGCGTCGATCGCGCCCACGCCGTACAGGCCGAGCGCGAGATTGGCGCTAGCGGCGCCGGTCGCACCCATCGCGCTGAAGCATGCCCAGGAGGAAGGCGGGGCATGCGAGAGGGCGGCATTCGCGGACATCAGGAGCGCCGCGGCCTGCAGGTCGGCTGCGCCCGTGGCATCGAGGGTGGCCGCCGGCAGTCCCGCCAGCGCGCGGAAGTAATTGATGCGGGCGAGCACGGCCTGCTGATGGGCGTTGGTGGTGGTGCCGGCCTCGCACTGGCCCACGTTGCCGCTCCATCCCGCGGGGACCGCGGCTTGCGCGAGGTAGTCGCCGCGATAGCGGGCAACGACCGCCGTGCGCGACAGCCCTGCGCGCGGCGCGGGCGAGGTCAGCGCGGCGTCTTGCCCGACCTCCCGGCGCGGCGCGTCGGCGAGCTGTGCGGACGGTGCGGCGGAGGCGCCGTCGCCGCTGGACCCGGCGGCGGCCACCGGTATCGCGGCCGTGCCGAGTAGCCACAGGGCGAGGCGCACGACGGCGCGAAGAGAAGGGAGCGGACGGTGTCGTCGGGAGCGCGCCGAAGGCGCCCGCAGGCCGCGGTCGCTCGCGATCGCGAGGGTATGCAAGGTCATGCCGTACTCCATCGTGAAGGACAGGGTGCCGGCGGCATCACCCCCCACTCCACGCGCCCCGGTGTTTACCCTGAGGCGGGATACTGGACCTGCCTTGCCGACTCCCGTTCGAACGCGTCGCGCCGGGAAAGTGCCCGCACTTGCGCCGGCGTGAGCAATGCCCGATGGGGACCCGCCGCGAGGCGGTCGTGCACGTCCCAGCAGGGTCCGGGGGCCGTGACCCAGGCGGCGGGATCGACGCGGCGCAGGTCGAATGGGCGGCCGTAGCTGCGCAGCGTCTTGCGCCCGTCGCGATCGAAAAACTCGTGGAAGTACGACATCGCGAGCTCGCGCAGGTCACGGTAGACGGGCTCGCGATAGCGCAGCCAGGTCCCGTTGCTCTTCGAGATCGCGCCCCAGGCGCGGCCGCGCCGGAAGAGCGCGATCACGTGCGGATGGTCGTGCGGCGCGCAGTCGAGGTGGAGCAGGAGCGGAGGCTCGCGGTGGATCCACAGCGCGCAGGCCGCCACGAGCGCGCCCTCCATGCAGTGCGCCACCCGCAGGCGGAGAACGTTGCGTACCGAGTGCAGGGTCTCGCCCTGCGGCTCGTGATTGGCGGGAATCGCGCTGACGAACGCCTGGATGCGCAGGGGCGTGTCGAGGCGGGCGAGCGCGGCGTACTCCCGCGCCGCGAGGCCCAGCTCTTCGCGGCTCGCGGTGCGGCGCGCCATGCGCCGGGTCACCATGCCGATCGCTAGCGCCGGGTGGCGTTCATTCGCGTCAACGGGCCTGGCCGCCGCGCGCGCGCAGGGCCCGCAGCTCCGACTCGAGGAGCTCGATGCGCTCGAGGTAGCTCATCACGACGCTCACCCCGTGCGCGTCCAGATCGAGCTCGCGGCGCAGGCGCGAGGCCGTGCGCGCGGCGAAGATCCAGTGTGTCTCGAACGTCCACTGCGTTGCCGCCGGATTGCGCGGCACCAGCGCGCCGTAGCGCACGAGCTCGGTCAGCTCCGTTTCGCTAAGGCCGGAGGCCGTGACCAGCTGCGTGAACGTGACCTCGGTGATCTCGTGCGTGCCTTCGTGGCCGGATGCGATCATCGTTGCGCCTCCTGTGCGAGCTTCGCCCGCGGATCGAACGTGCTCGACTGCGCGAGCTTCTGGTACAGCGCCTTGGCCTCGTCGTCGACCACGGTGGGTACCTCGATGCGCACCACTGCGTAGAGGTGACCGCTGGCGCTGCCGCGCGTCATGCCGCGGTTGGTAAGGCGCAGCTGCTGGCCCGCGCGCGTGCCTGGCGCGACCTTGAGCGACACGGCGCCTGCGGGTGTGGGCAGGTCCACGCTCGTGCCGAGCACGGCCTCCCAGGGGGCGAGCGGCAGGTCGACGTAGATGTCGTTACCGGCCACGCGATAGAGCGGGTGCTCCGAGACCTCGATGTCGAGGTAGAGGTCGCCATCGGGGCCGCCATTGGCGCCCTTGCCGCCCTTGCCCGGCACCCGCAGCTTCTCGCCGTTCTGCACGCCCCGCGGGATGCGGGTGCGCACGCGGTGCGGCACCCGCCGCATGCCGCCATCGGGGTCCCATTCGAGCGCCGACAGCTCGAGGTCGATCTCCGTGCCGCTGAACGCCTGGTCGAACGAGATGCGGACCACGGCCTCGTAATCGCTGCCCTGCAGCGGCCGGTCGGCGCGCCGTCCGCCGCGCGCGCCCTGGCGCCCCGCGAGGCCCGCGAAGAGGTCTGACAGGTCGATGTCCTCGAATCCCTGCCCGGGGGCGAAGCCGCCGCCTTGCGCGTAGTGCTGGCCCCAGTCGGGCGGCGGCCGGAAGTCCTCACCGGGCCGGTGGGTGCCGAGCTGGTCGTAGGCCGCGCGCCGTTCGGCGTCCTTGAGCGTTTCGTAGGCCTCGCCCATCTCCTTGAACTTCTCCTCGGCATCCTTCTCCTTGGAGACGTCCGGATGGTACTTGCGCGCGAGGCGGCGATAGGCCGTCTTGATGTCGTCGGCGCTCGCGTCGCGGGGCACGCCGAGGATTGCGTAGTAGTCCTTGTACTTCATCGTGGAGGGCCGGAGGTCGTTGACGCAGACAGCCGCAGATGGGGGCGGCGTGCCATTATTGCAAACCCGGGGACGGCCGGGCGGCCGGGGAGCGCTTCGTTTATCATCGCGCGCTATTCAGTTCCGGGAGGCCGCCATGGCAGGGAAGAAGACGATCGCCGTCGTGGGTGCGACAGGCGCGCAGGGCAATGGGCTCGTGCGGGCCATCCTGGCCGACCCGGCCGGCGGCTTTTCGGTGCGGGCGATCACCCGCGACCTCGCGAGCGAGAAAGCGCGCGCGCTGGCCGCGCTCGGTGTCGAGGTGGTCGCCGCGAACGTCGACGACGAGGCAAGTCTCGTGCGGGCGTTCGAAGGCGCGCACGGCGCGTATTGCGTGACGTTCTACTGGGACCATACCTCAGCGGAGCGCGAGCTGGCAGAGGCCGGTAACCTCGCCCGTGCCGCCCGACGGGCCGGTGTGGCCCACGCGATCTGGTCCACGCTCGAGGACACTCGCAAGCGCGTGCCGCTCACCGACGAGCGCATGCCCACGCTCGAAGGCACGTACAAGGTGCCGCACTTCGACGCCAAGGGCGAGGCGGATGCGCTTTTCGCGGCGGCGGGCGTTCCCACCACCTACCTCCTGACGTCCTTCTACTGGGACAACCTCATCCACTTCGGCATGGGCCCCAAGCCCGGTCCGGACGGCACGCTGCTGTTCACCCTGCCCATGGGCCGCGCGAAGCTGCCGGGCATCGCTGCCAAGGACATCGGGGCCTGCGCCTATGGCGTGTTCCGCCGCGGCGCCGAGCTCGTGGGCAAGCACGTGGGCATCTGCGGCGATCAGCTCACCGGCGACGAGATGGCCGGCGCGATGACGCGCGTGTTCGGCCGTCCGGTGCAATACAACGAGATCTCGCCCGCCACCTACCGCGGCTTCGGCTTTCCGGGTGCGGATGATCTCGGCAACATGTTCCAGTACAAGCGTGACTTCGAGCGCGAGTTCTGCGGCGCCCGCGACCTCGCTCTGTCCCGCGCGCTCAACCCGCACCTGCTGGGCTTTGAGGCCTGGCTCGCGCAGAACAAGGACCAGATCGCGCTCGCCTGAGGGCGGCCATGCTGATGGAGCTCGCCAAGGTGCCCGGCGAGGTCATGGGCCAGCTCGATCTGAGCCAAGTTCTAGAATGCACGGGAGCGCGGATCGCAAGTGGCCGTGGACGCGTTCTCCGCCGACGGGAGCCTGTGGCGGGACGCCCCGCAATCGTTGGACGCTTGCGCGCCCGCCACCGGATCCCTCCGCACGATCCCGCTTACGCCGCCGGGGGCGTCGTCCCCGACTGGTACCGACCCGTGGCCTGAACCCCATGCACCCAGATCTTCTCCGCTTGCTCCGCGCCTTGGCGCTGTTCGCCGTCCTCGTCACGAGCGCCCGTGCGCAGGAGCCCGATCACGAGATCCACGAGGCGTTGCGCAAGGTCCTGACCGACGTGACCGCCGCGATCAATGCCGGGCAGTACGACAAGATGCTCCCGTACCTCACGGAAAACGTCGAGGCCACGAGCATCACCCAGGAGACGATGACGGGCCGGGGGCAGATCGCAAAGCACTTCCGGGAGTGGTTCGGCCCGCAGGCGTACATGAAGCGCATGACCATGAAGCTCGAGGCCGACAAGCTCACCGACCTTGCCGCGGACAAGAGCTGGGGACTGGTACGCGGCAAGGCGCTCGAGCATTACGAGGCCAACGACGGGGACGTCTTCGATTTCGTCACGCGGTGGACCGCGGTGATGGTGCGCGACACCGACGGGCAATGGCGGCTGCGCGCCATCCACTTCGGCACCAACAACCTCGACAACCCGGTGCTCACCAAGGTGAAGAGCACACTGCTGCGCAACGGCATCCTCGCGGCACTGGCGTGCCTCGTGCTCGGGCTCGCCGCGGGATGGTGGCTGGGGCGACGGCGACGCGGCCCCTGGGCCGGCGCCGCCTAAGCTACATCCCGGCGTGGATCGACTCCCGTACCACGGGATAGATGCTGCCGCTCCACCGCTTGCCGCTGAACACGCCGTAGTGCCCGGCGCCGGCCTGCACGTAATGGGACTTCATGTAGGGGCGGATGCCTGGGCATAGGTCGTGGGCGGCGAGCGTCTGCCCGAGCGAGCAGATGTCGTCGCGCTCGCCTTCCACGGTGACGAGCGTCGTGCGCCGGATGGCCGCGGGATTGACCTTGCGGTCGTTCCACTTGAGCTCGCCCTTGGCGAGCGCGTAGTCCTGGAAGACGAGGCGCACGGTCTCGAGATAGAACTCCGCCGGAAGGTCGCACACGGCGAAGTATTCCTCGTAGAAGGTCTTGGTGGCCGCGGCCCGCTCGTGCCCGTCGGTGACGAGGTCGTGGTACATCCCGCGGAACGACTCGAGGTGCCGGTCGAGGTTCATGCTCATGAAGGCCATGAGTTGGACGAACCCCGGATACACGCGGCGCAGCCCGCCGGGATGGCGCAGCGGCACGTGACTGATGAGGTTCTGCTCGAACCACGACATCGGCTTGTCGGTGGCGAGCTTGTTCACCTCGGTCGGGGCAATGCGGCAATCCACCGGGCCGGCCATGAGCGTCATGGATGCCGGCGTGGCCGGATCGTCGTCTTCGGCCATGAGCGCGGTGGCGGCGAGTGCCGCCACGCACGGCTGGCAGATCGCCATGATGTGCGACTGCGGCCCCAGCACGCGCATGAACTGCATGAGGTGCTCGATGTACTCGGCGAGGCCGAAGCGGCCGGCCATGAGCGGCACGTCGCGGGCGTTGTGCCAGTCGGTGATGTACACGTCGTGGTCCTGCAGCATGGTGCGGACGGTGTCGCGCAGCAAGGTCGCGAAGTGACCCGACATCGGGGCCACGATGAGCACGCGCGGGCCCGGCTCCGGCATCTCCTTCTTGAAGTGCAGGAGGGTGCCGAATGGCGTGGTGGCTGCGGCTTCCTCGACCACCGGAACCTCGCGCTCGCCCACTGTCACCGAGGCAATGCGAAACGGCGGACGCTTGTGCGTGAGGCGCGCCAGCACGAACACCTCGCACGCCGCCGCGAGCTTGCGCAGGGCCATGTCTTCGCCCGGCGCGACGTGAGAGCGCTTGAGCGCGGGCAGCGCCGACTGCGCCATGGCGTGCAGCGGCCACATGAGGTCGGTGTGCGCCTGGTAGGCAGGGTAGAGCATCACCCCCGACGGCAGGCCGGCCATGTCCGGCGAGAAGGGCGTGGTCTCCCCGCCACGGTTGGGCAGGGCCACGGGCGCGGGCGAGGGCAGGGCAACGCCTGCCGGGACGTCGGCGAGTGCCGCCGCGACCTGGGCGACCGTTGGCACGTCGCTTGCAAAGTTACCGGCGAGCATCGCGATCCTTCCGTTCGTACGCGGAGATCGGAACCAATGCGGTGCATCGTCCCGGGAGAAAGAGCTCACTCATGACCAAAGCGACTTTGACGATCAGCAGCAAGAATTACTCCTCGTGGTCGTTGCGGGGATGGCTCCTCGCGAAGTTCGCGGGGCTCGATTTCAAGGAACTGATGGTACCGCCCGACGATGCCGACGCGCGCAAGGAGATCCTGCTCCTGTCGCCGTCGATCCTCGTCCCCTGCCTCACCCACGACGTCATCAAGGTGTGGGACACCCTCGCCATCGCGGAGTACCTGCACGAGATCAAGCCCAAGGCCGGCCTGCTTCCCTCCGATCGGGCGGCGCGCGCGCACTGCCGCGCGATCTGCGGCGAGATGCATTCGGGCTTCACCAACCTGCGCTCGGCGCTGCCGATGAATCTGAAGCGGGTGTTTCCCGGCCACAAGGTATGGACCCGCGCGCAGGCCGACATCGAGCGCATCACGGCCATCTGGAAGGAGTGCCTCGCCACCTATGGCGGGCCGTTCCTCTTCGGCGCGAAGCGCACCATGGCCGATGCGATGTACGCCCCCGTGGTCACGCGCTTCGTCACCTACGACGTCAAGGTCGACCGCAAGCTCGCAGCCTTCGGCGCGTCCATCCTCGCGATGCCGGAGATGATCGAGTGGACGGCCGCCGCCAAGCTCGAGCCCGAGGAGATCGACGAGCTCGACATGGAGTTCTAGACGGGCCGGTGGCACGCTCGATCCCGCGCTTGGCACTACTTCCAGGGCGTGGGATCGGGCACGGCGCAGGGTCCTGCCGCCTCCACCGAGGTGAAATCGGCGGGACCCACCACCTCGAGATACTCCATGTCGGGGGAATAGTCGAAAAGGTAGTGCACGATCCCGGGGCGCTGGTGGACGCAGTCGCCGGCGGATACCAGCGTTTCCTTGTCCTCGTACATGAACTTGGCCCACCCCTTGATCATGTAGACGATGTGGAAATCGGCACCGTGGTAGTGCCAGCCCGTCCCCTTTTCGGGCGCGGAGTTCGCGCGCACGAGTTGCGCCACTACCTTGCCGGCGGTGGCATCGGACACGCCGAGATCGCGGTAGATGAAGAAGTCGCGCAGGCCTTCTCCTCTGAAATCAGTGTCGCCGGGCTTCACGTGCGAGAACTTCATCGTCGTCTTGTCGAGCATCGCGGCACTCCTGGTCAGTGAGGGTGACACTGGCGCAAAGCACGTAGCGTTCCACGGCCAATCCGTGGGGTGCGCACCAACGCGAGGCGGGCGCACCGCGATGGCGCGGCCGCGCGTTGCGCGCGCGACGTGCGCGCGGTCGCGGCAAGACCTAACGCTTTGAATCGATTCGCCCGCCCGTGGCAATCCGGAGGTTGGTTTGTTTTTTGCAAAGGCTTGCGCATGGCAGTCGACGCCGCCGGCACCGGCGCGCGAGGGGACGACAGCGGAACGATGCGCACCACCGTGGTGGAGGCGGAGCCCGAGGCGATCACGATCGATCCCCGCGCCACCGCGCTCGTGATCATCGACATGCAGCGCGATTTCCTCGAGCCGGGTGGCTTCGGCGAATCGCTCGGCAACGACGTGTCGCTGCTTGCGGCGGCGATCCCACCGATCGGCCGCGTGCTGGCTCACGCGCGCGAGCGCGGCATGCTCGTCATCCACACCCGCGAAGGCCATCGCAGCGACCTGTCCGACGCGCACACGGCGAAGGTGGAGCGAGGGGCGCCGTCGCGGCGCATCGGCGCGCCTGGCCCCATGGGTCGCATCCTGGTGCGCGGCGAGCCGGGCCACGCGATCATCGCCGCGCTCGCCCCCATCGCGGGCGAGCCCGTGATCGACAAGCCGGGCAAGGGCGCGTTCTACGCCACCGACCTGCACGAGATCCTGCGCAACCGTCGCATCGACACGCTCGTGGTCTGCGGCGTCACCACCGAGGTGTGCGTGCACACCACCGTGCGCGAAGCGAACGACCGCGGCTTTCGCTGCATCGTCCCCGGCGATTGCTGCGCATCGTACTTCCCTGAGTTTCATGCCGCCGGGCTCGCCATGATCAAGGCCCAGGGCGGCATCTTCGGCTGGGTGAGCGACTCGCGCCGGCTGCTCGCGGCGCTCGCCGCCTGACGGCGCGAGAGCAGAAGGCACACCCCACTGGGAGCGATGCGATGACCACCACGACCACCACCACCACATTCCGGCCCACGCTGTGGACGCCGGGCGACTGGAACGCGTTCTTCGGCTTCGGCACCAACATCCTCGTCAACATGCTGGTGCTCACGGGCCTCCTGCGCTTCGTGCTGAAGATGCCCGACGACCTCGTGTTCGGCCGCATCCTCCCGGCCGTGGGCCTCATGATGGCGCTCTCCACGCTGTACTACGCTTGGCTCGCCTTTCGCCTCGCGTTGAAGACCGGGCGCACGGATGTCTGCGCGCTGCCTTCGGGCATCAGCGTGCCGCACATGTTCGTGGTGGTCTTCGTGATCATGCTTCCCATCACGCTCAAGACGGGCGATCCGGTGAAGGGCTGGGAGGCCGGCCTCGTGTGGGTCTTCGTGCAGAGCTTCGTACTGATGGCGGGCGGCTTTATTGCGCCGATCGTGCGCAGGATCACGCCGCGCGCGGCGCTCCTCGGCACGCTCGCCGGGGTGTCGATCGCCTTCATCTCGATGCGACCCGCCGAAGAGATGTTCATGACGCCCGTGATCGGGCTCGTGTGCTTCGCGATCATCCTCGCAAGCTGGTTCGGCGGCGTGCGCTACTGGCGCGGCATTCCCGCGGGGCTCGTGGCCATCGCCGCGGGGACGGCGATCGCCTGGGCCTCCACCGCCTTCGGGGTGCCGATGGGCGGCATGAGCGTCGAGAACGTCGGCAAGGCGCTCTCGAACTTCGGCTTCGCGGTGCCGCTGCCGGCGTTCGGTCACGTTTTCGCCGGCTTCGAGTTCCTGGGCCTCATCCTCATCACCGCCATCCCGTTCGGCATCTACGACCTCGTCGAGGCCATGGACAACGTGGAGAGCGCGGCCGCCGCGGGCGACAGCTATCCCACCACGCGCGTGCTTACTGCCGACGGCGCGGTCAGCTTGATCGGCTGCCTCATGGGCAATCCGTTCATCAATGCGGTGTACATCGGCCATCCCGGCTGGAAGGCCATGGGGGGGCGCATCGGGTACTCCGCTGCCACCGGCCTCATGGTGATCGTGCTCGCCTGGTTCGGCATCGTCGCGCTGATCTCGTCGCTGA
>CALFEY010000393.1 GCA_937958295.1 uncultured Pseudomonadota bacterium | reverse complement strand
CGCCATCGAACCCGCCGGCACCGGCTACGAGCTGCGCACGCCGGGCGGCCGCGTCACGGCGCGCCGCCTCCTGCTCGCCACCGGCGCCTGGACGGCCGGCGTGGCGCGCATGCTGGGCGTGACCTTGCCCATCGTGGTGCGCACGAATATCGTCACCGTGACCGAGCCGGCGCCGCTCGCCCTGCATGGCGGCGTCGGGCACGCCACGGGTCTGCTCACCCTCAAGCAAAAGGCCAACGGTAGCTATCTCATCGGCGGGGGCTGGCAAGGCCAAGGCGCGCCTGACACTGGACGCGGACGCATCGTGGCCGACACCCTGCTGCAGAACCTGCGCCTCGCGCGCTTCGCGCTGCCCGCCCTAGCGCGGGCGCGCGTGCTGCGCAGCTGGACCGGCTACGAGCCCCACGTGTCCGACTTCTGGCCCCTTGCCGGCGCCCTGCCCGGCGTGGCAAACGCCTTCGTGCTGGCCTGCGTGCGCGGCGGGTACACGATCGGCCCGTGCATCGGGCCCCTCGTGGCCGATCTCATCCTCGGCCGCGAGCCCGCGTTGCCATTGTTCGATCCCGGGCGCGTGCTGCCGGCGAAGGCCGCGCCTTCAGCGCCGGCGCCGGCGAGCCTGCGCGCCTGACACCGGCACGGCGGGCGGCGCGGCGACAAAGCCGAGGCGCGCGGAGATGCGCCCGGCGGTGGCCACCACTTCGCTCACGTCGCGCGTGTGGAACTGCGCCATATCGAAGGCAGAGTCGGGCGCGGAGACGTCGATGGCCGCGACCACCCGTCCGTCGCGGTCGCGCACCGGCGCCGCAATGGAGCTGCCGCCCGGCTCCACCACGCCATGGCTGATCGCGTGCCCGGCGGCCACCGCTTCGGCGATCCGCTGCATGAGCTCTCCGGTGTTGCGCGGCGTTTGCTCGGTCATGGGCGCGAACGTGCGCTCCGGGTAGAGCGCGCCGATCTCCGCCGCCGTGCGATCGCCGAGCAGGAGCCAGCCCATCGGGGTGGCATACGCCGGTAGGCGGGTCCCCACGTTCATGGTCGACAGGAAGCCGGACTTCGTCTGCATGCACGAGAGGTACAGGATCTCGCGGCGGTCGAGGATTGCGAGGTGCGACGACACGCTCGTGCGGTCGCGCAGCGCCTCGAGCTCGGGGCGAGCCACCTCGATCAGCGACTGGGACGCGAGGTACGCATAGCCGATGTTGAGCACCCGGGCGCCCAGGCGCAAGGCCTTGGTCTCGGGCACCTCGTCGACGAAGCCCATGTGCTGCAGGGTGTAGGCGAGGCGAAACATCGACGAGCGCGATAAGCCGATGCGCTTGCCGATCTCGCCCACGCTCATCGGCCTTCCCTCCGTCGCGAGCGTCTCCAGCACGAGCAGGCCCCGCCGCAGGCCGGGAACGAAGTAGATGTCGTGATTCTTGTGCTCGCCCGTCTCGGGCACCGCCGCCGGCGACGGCGCTCGCGCGGCGACGGCGGAACGGGCGGGGACGGGACGCGAGGCCATCCCCAATGGTACCCAATCGCGGCGCGGCGCACCGCGGCGCGCGCACCGCGCTTATCCGTGTGCGGCTGACAGCGCGTCGGGCGCCGCGCCGATGGCGCCTCGCTCGCGGGCGCGAGACCATCGAAATCACTTTCTCACCTCGGCCTCCTCCCCATGGATTCCATCAATCGCCAGCAACTTGAGCCGCACCGCCAGGACGTCTCCGGCACTCAGGCCATCGCCCGCATCAAGAACGTGGTCGACCAGAACCGTACCTGCTTCTTCTGTACCGCCTCGCCGAGCGGCCCGTCGAACGGGGCGCGGCCCATGAGCGTGCGCGACGTCGACGAGCTCGGCCGCCTCTGGTTCCTCTCGGCCGACGACAGCTACAAGAATGCCGAGATCGCGAGGGATCCCGCGGTGCGGCTCTTCTTCCAGGGATCGCAGCACTCCGACTTCCTCGAGCTGACGGGGCGGGTCACGGTGAGCCGCGACCGCGCGCGGATCGAGGCGCTGTGGAATCCGCTCATCAAGACGTGGTTCACCGGAGGCGTGGACGATCCGCGCATTACCGTGCTGATGGTGGAACCCGAGACCGGCTACTACTGGGACAACAAGCACGGCGACACGATCGCCGGCATCAAGATGCTCATCGGCGCCGCCACGGGCAAGACGCTCGACGACTCGATCGAGGGCACCGTCAAGGTGGCGTAGCGCGCGGCGCCGAGGTCACACGCGCTACTCCTGGATCGTTCGGCAACTAGGCAACCGCGACCACGGCCGCGGGCACCATCACGAGGTCCACTTCGCTGCCCGGAAGGTAGCTGTCGCGCGGACCGCCGCTCACGCGCAATAGCGCAGGCAGGCCCGGCACCTCCGCGACGTAGTCCCAGTGCTCGCCGAGGAACGTGCGGGCGGCGATGCGCCCTGGCCAGCGGTAGGGAGCCGGTTGGCCGCGCGGCTCGATGGCGATCAGATGAGGGCGCACGGAGATCGCGCCGGCACCGGGCGCAGCATCCGCCGGCCACGGCAGGGCGAGCTCGCCCGCGCGGAACTCGCCGCTCGCGAAGCGGCCGTCGATGAGGTTGGTGCGTCCGATGAACCCCGCCACGAAGCGCGTGCGCGGACGGTTGTAGATCTCCTCGGGGGTATCCACCTGCTCGATGCGCCCGCCGTTCATCACCACGATGCGGTCCGCCGTGGCCATCGCCTCGGTCTGGTCGTGGGTGACGTACACGCTCGTCATGCCGAACTCGTCGTGCAGGCGCCGGATTTCAAAGCGCATCTCCTCGCGCAAGCTCGCATCCAGGTTCGACAGCGGCTCGTCGAGGAGCATCACCGCAGGCTCGACCACGATGGCGCGGGCCAAAGCCACGCGCTGTTGCTGTCCGCCGGAGAGCTCGGACGGAAGGCGTTGCGCGAGGTGCGACAGGTGGACGATCTCGAGGATGCGGCCGGTGCGCCGCGCCACCTCGGTCTCGCCAAGACGGCGCAAGCGCAGCCCGAAAGCGACGTTGTCGAACACGTTCATGTGCGGCCACACGGCGTAGCTCTGGAAGATCATCGACATGCCCCGCTCCTCCGTGGGCACGAACACCTTGGGTCCGGACAGCACGCGGCCATCGAGGAGAAGGCTTCCGGCGGAGGGCTTGAGAAAGCCGGCGATCATGCGCAGCGTGGTGGTCTTGCCGCAGCCGGACGGTCCCAGCAACGCGACGAACTCGCCGCGGCCGATCGCGAGGTCCACGCCTTCGACCGCGCGCACGTCGCCGTATCTGCACTCGATCCCCGCCAGCTCGACAAAAGCCATGACTCGCCCTCTGTTCAAGTTCGCCGGAGCATGAAGTCACGCCCCGCGATGCGTTGCCCGACCACCACCACCACGCATGCCACCGCCAGCAGCAGCAGGCCCAGCGCGGCGAGCGTCTCGAAGTTGCCTTCCTCGGAGAGATCGAGCATCAGCACGGACATCACCTTCGTCTTCGGACCCGTCAGGAAGATCGCGGTGGAGAGCTCGCGGGTGGCACCGATGAACACGAGCAGCCACGCCCCGATCATGCCGCCGCGCAGCAGCGGGCCCACGATCCGCCGCAGCACGGTGAGACGGCTCGCTCCCAGGATGCGTGCGGCGTCTTCCATCTCGGGGTTGAGGCTGCGCACGCTCGCCGCCGCCTGCACCACGGCGATCGGCAGGTTGCGCACGAGAAACGCCAGCACGATGATGGTCCCGGTCCCGTAGAGTGCGAACGGGGGCGGCGCAAAGGTGGCGTAAAAGGCCACGGCAAGCACGATTCCCGGGATCGCAAAGGGTAGCGTGCACACCGTCTGCAGGAGCGCGGCGCCGGGCACGAGCTTGCGCGCATTGGCATACGCAACCACCAGTGCGACCAGGATCGCAAGCATCGCCGTGATGACCGAGTAGACGAAGGTGTTGCGGATCGACAGGCCGGCGGACTGGTGCCCGACGAGGATGTAGTGGAAGTTGTCGAGGGTCAGGTTGGACAGCGAGAAGCCGGCGCTCCAGGCCTTGCTGAACGCCGCCTGCACCAGCACGGCCACCGGCGCCAGCACGGCGAGCGTCGCCACGGCAAGGCAGAAGAGAAGTGCCGCGAAGCGCCACCGGCCGAGCTCCACGGGCCGGCGCTCGCCCCCCTTTCCCGACAGCGACGTGTAGCCGCGACGAGTGAGATACCAGCGCTGCCAGGCAAGCAGCAACACCGTGAGAAGGAGGAGCGCCATCGAGTAGGCCGCGGCCGCCTCCACGCGCAGCGGGAACTCGAAGAACTGGGCGAGCTGCGTGGTGGCCACCGTGAAGCCGGCGGGAATGCCGATGAGCGCGGGCGTGCCGAAGAGCGTGATCGCCTCCAGAAAGACGATGATCGAGGCGCCGACGAGCGAGGGCATGATCATCGGCAGCGTGATGCGCAAGGTAGTGGTCCTCCGACGCGCGCCGAGGATCGTCGCGGCGTCCTCGAGCTCCGAGGACACCATGTCGAGCGCCGAGCGGGCGAAGACGAAGTGATAGGGAAAAAGGTAGAGCGCCACGAGGAAGACGAGCCCCTCGAACGAGTAGATGTTGAGTAGCGGCGCGCTGCCGCCCAGCGCGAGCCACGTCTTGTTGAGCCACCCTGCGTTGGGGCCGGCCAGGAGCATCCACGCCACCGCGCCGAGGTAGGGAGGCATCACGAACGTGGCCACCACCGCCAGCGTGATCAAGCGTCCGCCGGGCATGTCGGTACGCGACACGAGCCACGCCATGGTCACGCCCGCGGCGGCGGAGAGGGCGGCAGCGCCAACGCCGAGGACCACCGAGCGCAGCAGCGCCTCGACATGCCGCCACTTGCCAAAGGCCTCGACGTAGGGCGAAACGGCAAGGCCGCCCTCGGTGAGCACGCTCGTGAGGACGAGCCGCAGCAGCGGCAACGCGACGAGCAGCGCCATCGCGGTGGCGA
>CALFEY010000392.1 GCA_937958295.1 uncultured Pseudomonadota bacterium | reverse complement strand
GCATGGGCGTGAAGGTGGCCTTTGCCACCGACCTGTCGCGTGCGCCGGAGCGCATGTCCGAGGAATTCCTGCTGCGCGCGCAGCTCTCCACGCCCAGGCAGATCATCCACAGCGCGACGGTGGTCGGTGCGGAAGTGGTACGCATGCCCGGTGAGCTCGGCGTGGTCAAGGCCGGCGCGATCGCCGATCTCCTGGTGATCGACGGCAATCCGCTGGAGGACGTGAAGCTCCTCACCGAACAAGGCAAGTTCATGCCGCTCATCATGAAGGAGGGGCGGGTGTACAAGAACACCCTCGCCTGACCCCTTTCATGGACGACCTCCTCACCGGCGCGCGACGCGTTCCGGTCTATCTCCTCACCGGCTTCCTGGGCAGCGGCAAGACCACGCTGCTGAACGCGTTGCTCGCGGAGCGCGTCATGCCCGACACCGCGATCGTGGTCAACGAGTTCGGGGCGGTGGGCATCGACCAGCATCTCATCCGCCGCGTGGACGAGCACGTGGTGCTCCTGCGCGACGGCTGCCTCTGCTGCGAGGTGCGCACCGACCTCGTGCAGACCATGCGCGAGCTCTTCGTCGAGCACGTGACGGGCGTTGCGCAAGGCGGGCTCGCCCGGGTGGTGATCGAGACGTCGGGCCTCGCCGATCCGGTGCCCATCGTCCACACCATGCTCGCCGATCCCGCCTTGCGCGAGCGCTTCGTGTTCGCGGGCACGATCGCCACTGTGGATGCCACCACCGACCTGGCAGCGCTGTGCCGGCGCCCGGAAGGCGTGCGCCAGGTCACGCTCGCCGACCGCATCGTGCTCACCAAGGGCGATCTCGCCGGGCGCGAGGCGGTGCATGCGCTGGGCGAGCGGTTGCGCGCGCTCAATCCGGATGCGGTGGTGGAGGGTAGCGGCTCGATGCAGGCGTCCGCCCTCGCCGCGCGTCTCGGTCGCGGCGATCCGGTGGGTTCGCCGAGCGGGCGCCGCAGCGGCGAACACGCGGGCGCGGCGCGTCCCACCTACCGCGCGATGCACGGCGTGCCGGTCGCGGCGTGCGTGCTGCGCGCGCAGGCGCCGCTCGACTGGGACGCCTTCGTCGCGTGGTTCGGCGCGCTCCTCGACCCGGCGCGCCCGCTGCTGCGCGTGAAGGGCGTGCTCGATGTCGTCGGTCAGCCGCTGCCGATCGTGGTGCAGGCCGTGCAGAACGTGGCCTATCCCGCTGTCACGCTCGCGGCATGGCCCGACGACGATCGTCGCTCGCGGCTCGTGGTGATCGCCGACAATCCGCGCGGCCTCCCCCGCGCGGCGCTCTTCGATACGCTCCTGCCCGCCTCCGCCGCGTGGCAGCGCGATGACTTGCCCGCGGCGGCTGCGCCGGATCCCTTGTCGCCGCGGCCGCGTGCCGCGGCGTAACTCCCCACTCTCTCGACGGAGCTCTCGCATGGATCGAATCAACATCGCCATCACGATGGACTGCGAGCCGATCACGTCGCTCACGCATGCCTCGGCCACCGGACCCGACACGTGGGCTCTGGGCGAGCGCGCGGTGCGCGGCATCGCCGCGATCACGCGCGAGTTCGGCTTCGGGATCACCTACTTCATCCATCCCGAGCCGGCGCTCGCGCAGCCGGACCTGTTCAAGGAGGTGGAGGCGCAGGGCGCGTGCATCGGCCTGCACATGCATCCGTGGAAGTATTCGCTGTCGCGCCACGGCGGGCGCCGCTACCTCGAGCACTACGGCGGGCTGTCGGAGAACGACCAGCGCGACCTCGTATCGGAGGCGTCGGCGCTGTGGAGCGAGGCCATCGGTCGCTGGCCGCTGTATTTCCGACCGGGCACGTTCTCGGCCAACGATGCCGTGTTCAAGGTGCTCGCCGAGTTGGGCTTTCGCGGCGGCTCGTGCTCGCTGCCCGGACGCCAGATGCCCGAGATGCGCGCCAACTGGACGGGCACGGTGCCGGATCCGCATCGCGGCCACGCGCGCTTCCGCCAGCTCGAGGGAGATCTCGACTTCGCGGAGATGCCGCTGTCCACCGACTTTTCGATCGCGCTGTCCGGTCGCATCGGCGGCAAGCTGCACCCCGACCTGCGACCCGACATCGACTGGCTCGCGCAGTACGAGCTCACCTACGACACGATCGCCACCAACATCGTGGCGCAGCTCGTGGAGCGCTCCCCCGCGGTGCCGGTGATCAACCTCGTCACCCACAACCACTTCGACTTCAGCGATCCGCGGCATCCGGCCACCGTGCGCCTGACCCAGGCGCTAGCCGCCATTCGCGACGCCTGCGCGCGCGCCGGCGTGGCCGCGGTGCCGGCCACGATGCACGACATTGCCGACGCGGTGCTGGCGCGGCCTCCGGTGGCCCAGGACTTCGTGTGCGAAGGCGCGGTGTACGGCAAGAGCGGCGGGGTGGGCACCCTCGCGCCCCAGCGGGCCGCCTGACGGACGCTACTCGAGCATCACGGGGCCGAAGCCCATGATGGCCGTCACGAGCGCGCCGGTGGCCACCCACAACGCGAACGCCACCCCGAGCGTGGCGAAGGTGTAGCCCAGCGCCTGCTGCGGCGTGCAGCGCATGAGCACCTGCAGGCCGACAAAAGCGAGGAACACGGCGTAGATCGCTGCGAAGACCCACAGGAAGGCGAGGGCCGGCAGGAGGTAGAGCACGCCCACGAGCCATACCGGAGTGAGGCTGTACGCCACCACCTTGAGCGCCGCCAGACGATCCGGCACCGCCTGGAACTTGCGCGCGAAGGCGTTCACCGCCCAGGCCAGCACGAACACCTGCAACAGCGCGAAGGCGAAGGTGAGCAGCGCGGCGGCGATTCCGGCCACGAGCGCTACCTTGACCACGCCCACGAGGGGCAGCGGCGTGCCGATGGCCACCTGGTAGATCGCGAGCGCGAGGGGGCCGATGAGCGCCAGCGGCAGGACGTAGCGGGTGTAGATGTCCACCACGCCCGTGGGCTCGGCGGCGATCACCTGCCACTCCTGGCGCGGCGAGCCGAGGATGGAGGCCACGCGCGCAGTGAGGGGCTTGATGGCGCCCGCGCCGGGCGCCGCGAAGGGCGCCGCAGACATCCTGGGCGCGGAAAACGCCTCGGGGGGTTGCGCGGGACCGTAGCTCATGCCCACTACGGCGCCGCATTGCGAGCACACCAGGGCGCCGTGGCCGAGGTCCGTGTTGCAGCGGGCGCATCTCATCAGGCGATTCTCCCGTGCGCCGCGGTGCGGCGCAATCCCGCCCCGACGTCAGGCAGGCGTGGGGTGTACGCCTACAATCGCAACCCGAAGCGGGATCCACCCGCGCTGCTGGAGACACCGATGGAACTTCGCTTTCGTGGTCTTGCCCTCCTGCGTCGCGAGGCGGCCGCCGCCTGGTTCGCGGGCCTGCTCGCCGTGCTCGTCCTGGCCGGCTGCGCCACCCCGCAGCCCGTCACCGATCCGCTGCCCTCGTGGAACGAGAGCGCGACCAAGGCGGCTCTGGTGAAGTTCGTGCAGGACACCACGCGGCCCGGCAGCCTTGATTTCGTGCCCGTGGCGGATCGCATCGCCACCTTCGACAACGACGGCACGCTGTGGGTGGAGCATCCGATGTACACGGAGGTGGTGTTCACGCTCGACCGCGTGCGGGCGCTGGCGGCGGCCAATCCGCCGTGGCGCAACGAGATGCCGTTCAAGGCCGTGGTCGACCACGATCGCGCGGCCATCGCCAAGTTCACGGAAGCGGACTTCTTCAAGCTGATCGCCATCACGCATTCCGGGCTCACCTCGGCGGAGTTCCAGAAGGCGGTGGCCGACTGGCTCGCCACGGCACGCCATCCGCGCTTCGGGCGGCCGTACACCGACCTCGTCTACCAGCCGATGCTCGAGGTGCTGGCCTACTTCCGCGCCAACGGTTACCAGACGTTCATCGTCTCCGGGGGCACGCTCAACTTCATGCGCAGCTTCGCCGAGCGCGCTTATGGCATCCCGGCGAACCAGATCATCGGCACGTCGTTCCAGGCCAAGTACACGTTCGACAACAGCGTCGCGCTGACCAAGGCGGAGCCTGCGCTGATGCTCCTCGACGACGGCCCCGGCAAGGCGATCGGCATCGATCACTACATAGGCAAGGTGCCGGTGGCGGCGTTCGGCAACTCCGACGGCGACCTCGCGATGCTGCAGACCACCACCAACAGTCCGCAGAGCCGGCAATACAAGCGCTTCGCGGCCTTCGTGTGGCACACCGACGGCGTGCGCGAGTACGCCTACGACCGCGACACCCACGTGGGGCGCCTCGACCAGGGGCTCACCCTGGCGCCCAAGCTCGGCTGGACGCTCATCGACATGAAGAACGACTGGAAGGTCGTCTTCCCGTTCGAGCTCGCGAAGTAGCCGCCGGCGGCGCGATTCGTCCGCCCGGACGGATGGCGCGGCCCGGATGCGCCGGCTCTAAGCGCCCGCGGCGGTCGGGCGGGCACTGCGGCCGTCGAGCGCCTCAGTGATGGCGTCGGCGGCGGCGGCCGTCTGCCGCAGGGTCGCGGCCCGGCGGGTGGCGCTGCGGTTGGCGTAGACGTACACCGACACCAGCGCGGCACGCGGTTCGATGCCCGCGCGGCCGACCAGTGCCGTGGCCGCCCCCACGCCGTCGATCCCCTCGCCCTGGCTCTGGAAGGTGCGCTCGCCGGCCAGGATCTCGCACTCCCGCCGCAGGCGCGCGCGGGACACGAGGGTGCGCGGGGTGAAGCGCGCAAGCGGCCCGGCGAGCACCGCCTCGCGCACGGCCTCGGGCGCGTGGGCGAGCAGGAGACGCTGCGATGCCCCCACGTGCAGCGGCAGGCGTGTGCCCACGCGCGCAACGAGGCACGAGTCGCGCGATGGCATCGACACCGCGATCGTGAGCGCCTCCAGTCCATCGCGAACCACGAGCTTGACCGTTTCGCCGAGCGAGGCCGCGAGGGCCTCCATGACCGGCGCCGCGATGTCCTCCAGGCGGGGGCCGGCGCTCGCGCCACCGCGCAGCACCTCCACGGCGGGGCCGAGCACATAGCGGCCCGTCGTGCCGGGCGCGGCCGCCACGAAGTCCTCGTCGACCAGCGCCCGCAGCAGGCGATAGGCCGTGGCTCGCGGGATCACCACGGCCTGCGCGAGCTCGCTCATGGTGGCGCCGTCGCTGCGCGCCGCGATGGCGCGCAGCAGCGCGAGGCCGCGGCGAAGGGCGGGGGCATCGCCATCGAGGGGTGTGGTATCGTTTCGCATGTGAGACATCATGTCTCATATATGAGATTAAAACAAGTGCGCGAACGTGCGTCGCGCCGATCCGCTCCCTTTACTCGCTCGAGGATGCCCCGCCATGGCCGAGACCCGCGCCGCCGACGTTCCCAAGATGATCCGTATCGACAAGTTGCTGGACCGCCACGAGCCCGCGCCGCCCACGCCTTTCGCGGTGCCGGTAAAGACGCTCCTCGCCCAGTTCGAGAAGATTCCTGCGGCCACCGTCAGTGATGTCCTGCGCGAGCACGGCCTGCTCGACTGCGCATTCCCGGGCACCATCACCGCGCTCTTCCCCGATCGAATCGTGGCGGGCATCGCCTTCACGGTGAAGAGCTCGCCCAACACGCGTGTCACCGGCGAGATGACCCTCCGCGGCCAGATGCTGGACGCGGTGGGCGAGGACGCGTTCGTGGTGTGGGACACCTCCGCGGACACCCACGGCACGATGTGGGGCGGGGTGATGACCGCCAAGGTCGCGGGCAAGGGGGTGAAGGGCGCCCTCATCGACGGCGGCATCCGCGACACCGCGCAGATCATCGGCAAGAACTTCCCGGTGTATTACCGCTACAAGAGCCCCAACGGCAGCCTCGGCCGCTGCCAGATCACGCACTACGAGATCCCGGTGAAGGTGGGGGATGTCTTCGTTCGTCCGGGCGACGTGATCGTGGCCGACATCGACGGCGCCGTGTGCGTTCCGCGCGAGATCGCCGTGGACGTGCTCGCCCGCGCGCAGGAGATCCTCGTCAACGAGGACCGCATCTTCGAATGGGTGAGCCAAGGCCGGTCGGTGGCCGAGATCAGCGCGGCCGGCGGCTACTTCTAGAAGAAGCACACCCATCAACGCCAAAGGAGGAATCAGCATGGAATGCATCGTCTCGTTGCGCCGGCGGATCGTCGGCGCCACGCTCGTGGCCGGCTTCGCGGTCGCCGTCGTCCCGCAGGCACTCGCCCAGGCGGCCTGGCCCGACAAGCCCGTCAAGCTGCTGGTCGGCGCGCCCGCCGGCGGACCTTCGGACGTGATGGCGCGCCTGCTTGCCGAGAAGCTCGGGCAGGCGCTGGGGCAGCCGGTGGTGGTGGACAACCGTCCCGGAGCGGCGGGCACGCTCGCGGCCGCGGTCGTGGCCAAGGCGACCGGCGATGGTTACACCATGCTGCTTGCCTCGCCCACGGCGATCACGCTGGCGCCTACCACGATGGCCGACCGCCTGCCCTACAGTCCGACCAAGGACCTGCTGCCGGTCACGCAGATCAACCGCTATCCGCTCATCCTCCTCGCCACACCGCAGCTCGGAGTGAAGAGCGTGCCCGAGCTCCTCGCCAAGGCCCGGGCACAGCCGGGCAAGATCAACTTCGCCTCCTTCGGGGCCAATTCGAGTGGGGGGCTTGGCACCGAGCAGTTCAAGCTCTTGGCCAAGGTCGACCTCCTGCACGTGCCCTTCAACGGCGCGGCGCCGATGAACCAGGCGCTGCTGGGCGGCACGGTCGACGTCGCGTTCGACACCTTGCCCACCGCGCTCGCCAACGCCCGCGCCGGCAAGCTCGTGCCGCTTGCGGTCACCACGACGAAGCGGGTCCCACTCGTGCCCGAACTGCCGACCGTCGCGGAGACTTTGCCGGGCTTCGAGGCGGACAGCTGGACCGGATTCATGATGCCCGCGGGAACGCCTCCCGAGGTCGTGGCCAAGGTCCAGGCCGAGGTGGCGAAGATCGTCGCGAGCGAAGACATGAAGCAGCGTTTCGTCGCGATGGGCGCTGAGGGTGTGGCGAGCACGCCGGCGGACTTCAAGGCCTTTCTCGATGCCGAGACGGCGCGCTACGCCAGGCTCGTGAAGGAAGCAAACCTCAAGCTCGAGTAGCCGCGCCGGGGACGCGCGGAGTCGCTCGCTACAATCGGGCGATGACCGATACCGCGCGTCCCGCGGCGGACCCCGCGGCGGCCCCCTTGCCGGCCGGGGTCGCGCCATCCTCCGGCTGGCGTGCCGCCGTTCTCAACCGGCGGATGCTGATCTGCGTCTTTACCGGTTTCTCCTCCGGCCTGCCGCTGTACCTCCTGCTGAACCTCGTGCCGGCGTGGCTGCGCACGGAAGGCATCGACCTCAAGGCCATCGCGCTGTTCGCGCTGGTGCAGTTTCCCTACACGTGGAAGTTCCTGTGGTCGCCGCTGCTCGACCGCTACGCGCTGCCTTGGCTCGGCCGGCGGCGCGGCTGGATGCTGGCGATGCACGTGGCGCTCATCGCGTCCATTGCCACCCTCGGCTTCCTGCAGCCCAAGGACCAGATCTGGACCATTGCCTATCTCTCCGCGGTGGTGGCGTTCTTCTCGGCGTCGCTCGACATCGCGATGGATGCGTACCGCCGCGAGATCCTGCCCGACAACGAGCTCGGTCTCGGCAACTCCTTCTACGTCAACGCCTATCGCATCAGCAGCCTTGTGCCGGGCTCGCTGGCGCTGATCCTCGCCGATCGCATGCCATGGCCGTCGGTGTTCGTGATCACGGCGCTGTTCCTGTTGCCGGGCCTCGTGATGACGCTGGTGGTGCGCGAGCCGCCCGCCACCGGGGCCGCGCCCAAGACGCTGCGCGATGCGGTGGTGCTGCCGTTCCAGGAGTTCATCGCGCGCTCGGGCTGGCAGCACGCCGCGCTCGTGCTGCTCTTCATCTTTCTCTACAAGCTCGGCGACAGCATGGCCACGGCGCTCGCCACCCCGTTCTATCTTGAGATGGGCTTTACCAAGACCGACATCGGCATCGTGGCCAAGAACGCCGGCCTGTGGGGGAGCGTGGCGGGCGGCTTGCTCGGTGGCCTGTGGATGGTGAAGATCGGCATCAATCGCGCGCTGTGGATCTTTGGCGTGGTCCAGATGGCGGTGATCCTGGGGTTCGCCTGGCTGTCGACGCTCGGCACTGCGAGCCTTTACGCACTTGGCCTCGTGGTGGCGGCGGAGGCCGTGGGCATGGGGCTCGGCACGGTGGCTTACGTGGCGTTCATCGCGCGGGCAACCGATCCGCGCTTCACCGCGACCCAGTTCGCGCTCTTTACGAGCCTGTCGGCCGTGCCGCGGACGCTGGTGAACGCCACCACCGGAGTGCTCGTGGAGCACTTCGGGTGGTTCAGCTTCTTCCTGCTGTGCACGGTGCTCGCGCTGCCCGGAATGGCGTTACTCTTGCGTGTGGCCCCATGGAACGCCGCAGGGGAAACGGGCAGCCGCCCATGAATCCGTACAAATTCAGCGCGATCGCGCACCGCGATCACGACTACTGCAATCCGATCTCCAGCGCCAAGATCGAGCGCCTCCTCGACCTCCTGCCGCTGGACGCCGGCTCGCGCGTGCTCGACCTCGGTTGCGGCCGCGCCGAGCTCGCGCTGCGGATCATCGAGCGCTTCGGCTCCACCGTGGTGGCCGTCGACCGCAGTTCGCTCATGCTCGACCAGGCGCGCGAGCGCGCGCAGTGGACGGGCGCGCTCGGCAAGCTCCACCTCGACGACCTCGACATCCGCGACTTTCGCGCCGATCCGGAGACGTTCCACCTGTCCGTGATGCTGGGCGCCGGGGGGATCGCGGGCGGGATCGCCGGCATCTGCAACCAGCTCAAGGCCTGGACCCGCGGCGGTGGCTACGTGCTCATCGGCGAAGGCTACTGGCGCACGCGCGCGCATCCCGACTATCTCGCCGTGCTGGGCGCCGAGCACGGCCAGTACCTCGACCATCGCGGCAACGTGCAGGCCGGCATCGATGCCGGCCTCGTTCCCATGCACGCGGTCACCGCCAACGTGGACGAGTGGGACGAGTACGAGTGGAAGTACTGCCGATCGATCGAGCGCTACGCGCGCGAGCAGCCGCAGGACCCGGACGTTCCCGCGATGCTCGACCGCATCCGCCGCTGGCGCGACGCTTACCTGCGCTGGGGGCGCGACACGCTGGGTTTTGCCGTCTACCTCTTCTACCGGCCGGGCACGCGCATCGGCTAGGAAACCTCTGCAGAACCTGCGTAGGCGGGCTTTGTGCGCAACGCCCGCACGACGCGCCTTTTGCAGACGTTCCCTAGGGCGCGGCGGCGCGCATGGCCCCAGGCCGTCCGCGAGGCGAACGTATACTTGGGCTTTGCTGTCGAAGCGAATTCGATGCGTCGACCCCTCTTTCTCCTCGCCTGTGCCTGCATGACCGCCATCGCCCATGGCGCCGCGCCCGCGGTGTCCGCAGTCCCGAGCGCATCCGTTGCGCTGTCCATTCCGCCGCTCGACTTTCGCGAGCGCACGCTGGCCAACGGCCTGCGCGTGGTCGCCGTGGAGGATCGCTCGAGCCCCACCGTGAGCGTGCAGGTGTGGTATGGCGTGGGCGGCAAGGACGATCCCGCGGGCCGCTCGGGCTTCGCGCACCTCTTCGAGCACCTCATGTTCAAGAGCACGAAGCACCTCGCGAGCGAGCAGTTCGACCGCCTCACCGAGGACGTGGGCGGCAGCAACAACGCGAGCACGCGCGAGGACATCACCAACTACTTCGCGGTGGTGCCGTCCAACCACCTGCAGCGCCTGCTCTGGGCCGAAGCCGAGCGCATGAGCAACCTCGACGTCAACGAAGCCAACTTCAGGTCTGAGCGCGCAGTCGTGCAGGAGGAGTATCGCCAGCACGTGCTGGCCGATCCCTACGGCCGTTTCTTCGAAGCGCTGGCGCCGCGCTCCTATGCCGTCCATCCCTATCGCCGCGGCGTGATCGGCAATATCGCCGAGCTCGACGCCGCCTCGCTCGACGACGTGCGCGCCTTTCACGCGACGTTCTACCGGCCGGACAACGCGCTGCTCCTGGTCGCGGGCGACTTCGACTCCAAGGAGCTCGACGGCTGGATCGACCGCTACTTCGGCGCCATCCCGCGCCCGTCCACGCCCATCCCGCGGGTCACGGTGGCCGAGCCGCCGCGCACCCGCGACGTCACGTATCGCGAGACCGGCCCCAGCGTGCCGCTGCCCGCGGTAGCACTCACGTGGCTGGGGCCGCCGGCCCGAAGTCCCGACGCCGCGGCCCTGCGCGTCGCGGCCGCGCTCCTCGCGAGCGGGGACTCGTCGCGGCTGCACGAGTCGCTCGTGTATCGCCGGCAGATCGCGCAGCAGGCGGGCTTCAGCCTCGATCCCACCCTCGATGCGGGATTGATCGTGGCGTATGCGATCGGCGCCAAGGGCAGTGCACCCGCCGCGCTCGCCATTGCGTTGAACGGCGAGATCGAGCGGCTGGCCAAGGGACCCATCGCCGCGGAGGAGCTCGCCAAGGTCAAGCTCCAGCTCGTGACCCATGCGCTCGAGGAGCGGGAGACGCCCATCGGCAAGGCGATGGCGCTGGGCGACGCCGTGGTCTATCGCGGCGACGCGTCGTACGCCAATCGCGACCTCGACGAGCTCGCCGCGGTCACCGCCGCCGACGTGCAGCGCGTGCTGCGCAAGTACGTTCTGGACGGCAAGCGGGTCACTATCGAGTACACGCAGGAAGGCAAGCGTGCGGCCAAGTCCGCGGCGACCAAGGCTGGCGGCCGTAACGCCTCCGCCGGCGCGCCATGAAGCGCGCCGTGGCCCTGACTCTTGCGATGCTGCCCGCCATGACCGTTGCCCAGCCGTTCGATATGCCGCCCCCGGTGGGCCCGCCGCGTCCGCTCGTGGTGGCGGCGCCCGTCGTGGATACCCTGCCCAACGGCCTGCGGGTGGTCGTGGCCACGCGCAGGACGTTGCCGCTCGTCACGGTGGAGCTCCTCGTGCGCTCGGGGGCCGAGACCGATCCGCCGTTGCTGGCCGGGCTTGCCGACATCACCGCCGCGCTGCTTACCAAAGGCACCGCCACGCGTACGGCGCCGCAGATCGCCGAGGCTGCCGAGGCGTTGGGGGGCGTGCTCGACAGCGGCGCGGGGTGGGACCGCTCGCAAGTCGCGATCACCGTCATGCGTCCGCAGGTCGCCGCCGCGCTGGCACTGGTGGCCGACGTCGTGCGGCACCCGCGCTTCCTGCAATCCGAGCTCAATCGCGCGCGGCGCCAGGCCCAGGATGGCCTCGCCGTGGCGCTCGGCGAGCCGGGCTCGCTCGCGCGCATGGCCGTGGATCGGGTGGCGTTCGGCAGCGGCGCATTCGGACATCCGCCGGGCGGCACCCCGCAGGCGCTCGCGCGCATCAAGCGAGCCGACGTGATTTCGCTGCATGCCACGCGGTATCGCCCCGACAACGCAACGCTCGTCCTCGCGGGCGACATTGATGCAGCGGAGGCGAAGGCGCTTGCGCTGGCCGCCTTCGGCACGTGGTTGCGCCCTGCGGCCCCGTTGCCTGCACCCGCCCGCTACGACGTCCGCACCGGCGAGGCCGCGCCACTGGTCATCGGGATGGAAGGCGCCGGGCAGGCCGGGGTGGCGCTCGCCGCCCCTACGATCGCGCGCGACGCGCCCGACTACTACGCCGGCGTGGTCGCCAACGCGCTGCTCGGCGGCGGCTACTCGTCGCGACTTAACCAGGAGCTGCGCATTCGCCGCGGCTTGACCTACGATGTGGGCAGCAGCCTCGATGCTCGCCGCCACGCGGGCGTGTGGCGCGTCTCGGCGCAGACCAAAAACGAATCGGCCGCCGAGTTCGTGGCCGTCACGCTCGACGAAGTGAAGCGCGTGGGCGAGGTGGCCGCGTCCGCCGAGGAGCTCGAGGCGCGCAAGCTGTCGGTGATCGGCGCGTTGAGCCGCCGCTACGAGACCACGTCGAGCCTCGCCGCGGCCATCGTCTCGCTCGAGGCCACCAACATGCCGCCCGCCGAGATCACCCGCACCATCGACGCGGTGCGGGCCGTGACGCCCGCGCAGGTGGTGGAGTTCGCCCGCAAGCACTGGAAGGTGAACGACATCGCGATCGTCGTGGCGGGCGACGCCGCCACGTTCGCCGACGCCATGCGCGCGCGGCATCCCACGCTGCGGGTCCTGCCCCAGGCCGCCCTGGATCTGGACCGCGCGGACCTCACGCGGCCCGCGGCTCCTGATCGACCTTCACGACCGTGAGCCGGCGCGCGTGGCCGTCGCGGTCGGGCCACACGATCGACTGTCCCTGGCGCAGGCCGATCAGTGCGGCGCCCACGGGCGTCATGATCGACACGCGGCCCGCCGAGATGTCGGCGTCGCTCGGAAACACGAGGCGGATGGTGCGCTCGGTGCCGTCGCCCTCGTCGATGAAGTCCACGGTTGCGTTCATGGTCACCACGTCGGGCGGCACGTCCGCGGCGTCGTGCAGGATGGCGCGCTCGACCTCGGCGATCAGCATGGCGGACAACTCGGGGGCGCGCTCTTCAACGCGCGCTGCGAGCTCCGCCAGCACGTGCGCCTCGGAGTCGATCATGTGCAGTGGCGGACGGGCCGCCGTTTCGTGGAGAGTCATGGAATGCCTTTCGAAAGTGAGCGTGCGCACGCGCGCGCCGCAACAGGGCGGGTCTTGCGTGACGCAGGGAAGCGAGGAAGCCGCGAAGGTGCCCCGAGCCCGGGGCGTGCCGCACCGAACTCGGGGCTAGGAGCCTGCGAGCGTTTGTCCGCCTTGGAGGCGGAAACGGAGAAAGCGGCAGCGGATCTGCATAATGAGCATGATGTGGGCGGACCCCTCTCAAGTCAACCCGCCGTCCCGTCGTTTCCCGTGCCGATGCCTCCTGCCCGCCGCCTGCTTTTGTGCCTCGCCGCGATGCTTGTCGTGACGACCGCGAGCGCCCAGCCCACGGCCTCCCGCCAGGAGTTGCCTTTGCATGCCGCCGCGGCCCGCGACGATGTCGCGGCATTGCGGACACTCCTGGCAGCCGGCGCGCCCGTCGACGCCCGCGATGCCGGCGGCCGCACGGCGCTCCTCGTGGCCACGCACGAGAACAAGGTGGCGGCCGCGCGCGTGCTCATCGATGCCGGCGCCGACGTGAACGCCAAGGACTCGATCAGCGATAGCCCCTACCTGTATGCCGGCGCGCGTGGCCACCTGCAGATCTTGCGGATGACGCTCGCGCACGGCGCGAACCTCGCGAGCACCAATCGCTTCGGCGGCACGGCGCTCATCCCCGCCGCCGAGCGCGGCCACGTGGAGACCGTGCGCACGCTGATCGACGCCGGCGTGGCGGTCGATCACGTCAACCGGCTTGGCTGGACGGCGCTGCTCGAGGCGGTAATCCTGGGCGATGGCGGCCCGCGCCACCAGCAGATCGTGGCGTTGCTCGTGCGGGCGAAGGCCAACGTGAACCTGCCCGATCGCGAAGGCGTAACTTCCCTCCAGCACGCGCGCAAGCGCGGCTTTCGCGAGATCGAGAAGCTCCTGCTGGACGCTGGCGGCCGCTAGAGGAGGCGCGGCGCCGCGGTCGCGCCCCCCTCACCACTTGGGGATGCGCAGCGTCTTGCTGATCATGAGCGAGCCCGAGAGCACGTAGAGCAGCGAGAAGGGATGCAGCAGCAGCGGGCCGAGCGCCCACGCGCCGCCCCACATCGCGTCACCGATGCGCCCCTGCCACGCGGCCACGGCGAGGATGGCCACCAGCACCACGCTGGTGGGAATGGGCGTGCCCTCGAAATACTTCACCTTGTCGCCACCGGCGGCCAGTTCATCGGCCGTCACGTTGAAGCGCGCGAGGCGGCTCACGCCGCAGCACACGAAATACACGAGCGCCGCCCAGTCGAGGGCGCCGGTGAGCCCCGCCGCGAAGCCCAGCGCGGCGGGGGCGACCCCGAAGGAGATCACGTCGGCCAGCGAATCGAGCTCGCGGCCGAAGGCGGAGTGGGCGTGTCGCGAGCGCGCGACCTTGCCGTCGAGCACGTCGAAGATGAACGCGGCCGGGGCGAGCAGGGCGGCGGCGTAGAACCACGCGAGGCGGCCGTCGCGCACGAAGGCCATCGCGCAGAAGACACCCGCCACGCCGCACGCGGCGTTGCCCAGCGTGAGGAAGTCGGCCAGGCGGAAGCCACGCAGCATAGAGAAGTGGCGCGGATCGGTGCTCATGCCGGTGCTCCCTACAGTTGCCCGCCCAGGAGGGAGGCGGTGTGCTCGATCGCCCTCTCGTGCCACGGCCGCGACTGCCACTCGGCCAAGGTCACGCGTCGAGCGAGGGCGAGGTCGGCCTCGAAGGTCGCGGTTTGCTCGCTCGCGAACACGGAATCGTACACGTTGAGGTTGGCCTCGTCGTTGAGGCGGAAGGAGCGGTTGTCGAAGTTGGTGGAGCCCACCGAGACGAGGAGCCCGTCCACGATCATCACCTTGCAGTGGTACATCGTGGGCTGGAACTCGTGGATGTGCGCGCCCGCCTCGAGCAGCGGTCCCCAGGTTGCGCGCGAGGCGCGGCGGACCACGTCGGTGTCGATGATCGGCCCCGGCACGATCACGCGCAAGCGCACGCCCCGGCGCATCGCTGCCACCAGCGCCTCGACCGTGAGCTGGTCGGGCACGAAGTACGCACTGGCGAGGTCGATCGTGCGGGTGGCCGCCGCGATGGCCAGGAGGTACATGAGCTGCATGCTCTCCGCGCCACCGTCGGGGGAGCTCGAGAACATCTGCGCGCGACCGTTGCCGTCTTCGCGCGGGGATGGCAGGTAGTCGGCGCCATGGAGCACCTTCCCGCTCACCTTGGTCCAGTTGTCGAGGAACGTCGCCTGCATCTGCGCCACCACCGGTCCCTCGACCCGGTAGTGGGAGTCGCGCCAGTGCTCGGCGTCCTGCGCGTGACCGCGCCACTTGTCGGCGATGCCCACGCCTCCGGTGAAGCCGATCGTGCCGTCCACCACGAGGATCTTGCGGTGCGTCCGGTTGTTCAGCCGCGCGACGTGGTACCACGACAGCGGATGGTAGAGCTCCACTTCCATGCCGGCGCCGCGCATCTCGTCGAGCAGGGCCTCGTCGATCTTCTGCGAGCCGAGCCAGTCGAGGAGCACGTGCACGCGCACGCCGCTGCGTGCCCGCTCGGACAGCGCGTCGGCGAACTCCTTGCCGATGGTTCCGGACCAGTAGATGTACGACTCGAACGTGATCGTGCGCTGCGCGCCGCGGATGGCCGCGAGCATTGCGGGGAAGATGGCTTCGCCGTTGTGCAGGGCCACGACCTTGTTGCCGGCAACCACCGGCGGGCCGAGCAGCACGCCGAGCGCGCGATAGTAGTCGTCGGAGCCCGTCTCGTAGCGCCGCTCCACGCGATGCTCCAGGCGCTTCTGCGCCGGGACGAGGTTCAGCACCACGAGCGTGGCGAGCAGCGTCGCGAGGATGCTGCCGATCACCCAGGCGATGCGTTTGCGCGGCCACGACATGGCGCGCATTATCCCCGAGCCCGACGCGGAGCCCCGCTTGGCCGGGGGACGGGCGAAGGCGTCAGGAAGCGCCGCTGTCGACGGCGATTCGCTCGAGCGCCTCGGCGTTGTCGATCCACTCCCCTTCCAGGCGCGCGAGCTGCCAGGTGAGCTCGCCCTGGCGGGCGATCTTCTCCTTGAGCGTGTCCTTGGCCTCCGCGGCGTAGGCGGCGTCGGTAGCGAGCCAGGCATCGATGGCGGCCCTCTCCGCGCCCATCGCATCGAGCTCGCGCTCGATGGCGGTCTGGCGCGTGACGAGCGGCTTGCGCGCGTCGGCCAGGCGCTGTCGGGCCTGCGCCTCCTCGCGCTTCTGTGCCTTGCGGTCGACGGGCGCCTCCGGGCGCGCGGGCGCGGATCCCCCGCGGCCCTCGGCCTCGGCGGCGCGCTCGCGCTTCTTCTGCGACAGCACCCAGTCGCGATAGTCGTCGAGGTCGCCATCGAAGGGTGCCACCTTGCCGTCGGCCACGAGCCAGAGGACGTCGGTGGTGGCCCGCAGCAGGTGCCGGTCGTGTGCCACCACGACCAGCGTGCCTTCGTAGTCCTGCAGCGCCTCGGTCAGCGCCTCGCGCATCTCGATGTCGAGGTGGTTGGTGGGCTCGTCGAGCAGCAGGAGATTGGGCTTCTGGCGCACGATGAGCGCGAGCGTGAGCCGTGCCTTCTCCCCGCCGCTGAAGTTGCCTACGGAGGCGCTCGCCATGTCTCCCCGGAAATCGAAGCCGCCGAGGAAGTCGCGGTGCTCCTGCTCGCGCACGTCGGGTTCGAGCCGCGCCAGATGCCACAGCGGCGAGTGCTCCAGCCGCAGGTGCTCCACTTGGTGCTGCGCGAAGTAGCCGAGACGCAGCCCCTGGGCGACGCGCCTTTCACCGGCCAAAGGCGAGAGCGTGCCGGCGACGGCCTTGAGCAAGGTGGACTTGCCTGCACCGTTGGGGCCTAGGAGGCCGATGCGATCGCCGGCGAGCAGGCTGAAGGTGAACTTGGGCAGCACCGGCGGGCGCTCGGGGTAGCCCAGCACGGCGTCTTCCAGGAGCACGAGCTGGCGCGCGGTGCGCGCCACCGGCGCAAACACGAACTCGAACGGGCTGTCCACGTGTGCCGCGGCGATGAGCTCCATCCGCTCGAGCGCCTTCATCCGGCTCTGCGCCTGCTTGGCCTTGGTGGCTTTCGCCTTGAAGCGGTCGATGAACGATTGGAGATGGGCGATGTTGCGTTGCTGCTTGGCGTAGGTGGCCTGCTGCAGCGAGAGCTTCTGCGCGCGCTCGCGCTCGAACTGCTCGTAGTTGCCGGTGTAGCTCACGAGCTTGCGGTCTTCCACGTGCACGATGCCGTCGACCACGCCGTCCAGGAAATCGCGATCGTGGGTGATGAGGAGCAGCGTCCCGGGATAGCGGCGCAGCCAGTCCTCGAGCCAGAGCACGGCGTCGAGGTCGAGGTGGTTGGTGGGCTCGTCGAGGAGCAGGAGGTCGGAGCGCGACTGCAGCGCCTGCGCGAGGTTGAGCCGCATGCGCCAGCCACCGGAGAAGCTCGTCACGGCGTCGCCGTGGCGCGACTCGGGGAAGCCCAGGCCGGCGAGCAGCATAGCGGCGCGGGCCCGGGCGCTGTAGCCGCCGATGGCTTCGAAGCGGTGGTGCAGATCCGCTATCAGGACCCCCACGCTCGCTGCCCCCTGAGGGGGGTCGCCAGTGCTTCGGGACGGCTCGTCGGCACTGGTGACCCCCACCCCATCATGGACAGGATCGGCCTCGGCGGCCGCAAGCGCGGCTTCGATCTCGCGCAGCTCGCGATCGCCGTCGAGCACGAAATCGAGGGCGGTCGCGTCGACCGCGGGGGTCTCCTGCGCCACGTGCGCCACGGTCCAGGCGGCCGGCAGCTCGATGCGGCCGGCGTCGGGAGCGAGCTCGCCGCGAATGGCGGCGAACAGGCTCGACTTCCCGCTGCCGTTGGCGCCCACGAGTCCGATCTTGTGGCCGTCGTGCACCGTGAGGCTCGCGCCCTCCAGGAGGCGGCGGGTGCCACGGGCAAGGGTGAGGTCGACGGCGCGCAGCATGGGAGCCTTATTGCAGGGGGAAGTCGTAGTCGATCACGAGCGGCGCGTGATCGGAGAAGCGGCGGTTCTTGTAGATCGACGCCGTGTGCGCGGTGGCGGCGATGCCCGGAGTGGCGATCTGGTAATCGATGCGCCAGCCCACATTCTTGGCCCAGGCCTGCCCGCGATTGGACCACCAGGTGTACTGCTCGGGCCGCGGATCCACCTTGCGGAAGACATCGACGAAACCGAGCTCGTCGAACACCTGCGTGAGCCATGCACGCTCCTCGGGAAGAAATCCCGAGTTCTTCCGATTGCTGCGCCAGTTGGTGAGGTCGATGTTCTGATGCGCGATGTTCCAGTCGCCGCAGAGGATGATCTCGCGTCCCGAGGCCCGCAGCCTTGCGAGGTGCGGCAGGAACTCCGCCAGGAAGCGGAACTTCGATGCCTGGCGGTGGGGGCCGCTCGAGCCCGACGGCAGGTAAACGCTGATCACCGTCAAGTCGCGGAAGTCCGCCTGGAGGTAGCGTCCCTCGGTGTCGAATTCCGTGCTGCCGAAACCCGTGGTGAACGTGGCTTGGCCGCGCGTGTAGACGCCGACGCCGGCATAGCCCTTTCGCTGCGCGGGGTGGAAGTGGCTCGTGCACTTGCGCGGCGCGCGCAGGCACCGGGGCACGTCGTCGTGCAGCGCTTTGAGCTCCTGCAGGCACACGACGTCCCAGGGCTCCACGCGCGCCAGCCAGCGCGCGAAGCCCTTGCGCTCGGCGGAGCGGATTCCGTTGACGTTGACAGTGATGACGCGCATTGCGAAAAGCCGGCGAGTTTACACCAGCGCTTCCCCCCGCCCGCGCGGCGGCGGTGGGGCGTATACTGGCCAAAAACCGCATGAATTCATGAATCTGCCCGACTTCCGCCAGGACTTCCTAACCTTCGCGCTACAGCGCGACGTGCTTCGCTTCGGCCATTTCGTGACCAAGGCAGGACGCGAGAGCCCGTACTTCTTCAACGCGGGGCTGTTCAACGACGGGCAGAGCGTGCGCACCCTCGGTAGCTTCTACGCCCGGGCGCTGATCGAGTCCGGAGTGGGCTACGACCAGCTCTTTGGCCCGGCGTACAAGGGCATTCCCCTCGTTGCCGCCACCGCGTTCGCGCTCGTGGACCATGGCCACAACCTGCCCTTCAGCTTCAACCGCAAGGAAGCGAAGGATCACGGCGAAGGCGGGCTCGTGGTGGGCGCGCCGTTGCGCGGCCGGGTGATGATCGTCGACGACGTGATCACCGCCGGCACCTCCGTGCGGGAGTCGGTGGAGCTCATCCGCAGCGAGGGAGCCACTCCGGCCGGGGTGCTGATCTCGCTCGACCGGATGGAGAAGGGCCGCGGCGAGGTCTCCGCCGTGCAGGAAGTGGAGGCGCTCTACGGCATCCCTGTGGTGGCGATCGCCACGCTCGTCGACTTGATGCGCTTCATCGCGGGGCGTTCTGAGCTGCGCGAGCACGAAGCCGCGGTGGCCGCCTATCGCGCGCGCTACGGCGCGGCCGGCGTGGCGATGGTGGAACCCAACGCCGGTGCCAGCATCCAATGAAGCATCGGGGAGCGAACGTGGATGGGGTCGACAGCGCAGGCGAAGCGGCAGGCCGAATGAGCCGATGCTCGGTCCTGGGCGTCGCGCGTCCAGGCGCCACCGTACTGGTGGCGATCGCACTGCTATGCGTCTTGGGAGCGACCCAGGCCGCCACGTACAAGTGGGTGGACGAGAAAGGCGTCGTCCACTACACCGACAAGATCCCGCCCGAGGCGATCAACAAGGGCAACGTTCAGCTCGACAAATACGGCGTGCCGATCAAGCGCACCGAACCTGCCATGACGCCCGAGCAGCGCCGCAAGATCGCCGAGGACGAGGCGCGCCAGCAGCAGCTTGCCAAGGACCGCGAGCTCGTCGATCGCCGTGATCGCGCGCTCCTTGCCACCTACACCGTGGAAAGCGAGATCGACCTGGCCCGCAAGCGGGCGCTGTCCACGATCGAGCAGCAGGTGCAATCCGCCACGGCCTACACGGCCCAGCTCGCCAAGCGCAAGGCCGATGTCGAGCAGCGCAAGGCCGCCCTGGGCGACAAGCCCGTGCCCCCGGTGCTCGAGCGGGAGCTCGCCAACATCAATGCCGAGCTCGGCCGCCAGGACGATCTCCTGGCCGCGAAGCAGAAGGAAGTCGTGGTCGTCAACGCGCGCTACGATGCCGACAAGAAGCGCTGGCGCGAGCTGCGCGCCGCCACCGAGGCGCAGATGCGCGGCGCCGTCCCCCCGCCGTTGAGCGAGCCGGGCGTCGCGCCCACCGCTCAGAAGTAGGGCTGCCACGCCGCGGGCGGCCCGGCGGGACAGGCGCACGAATCAGGCGGGCGGGGCCTCGGCCTTTCATGGCCCCACCGCGGCACCGATTGGCTCGCCCTCGCGCGAGCGAGCCGCCCGCCTGCGATAATGGCGGTTTTCGCCGTTTCCGTTTCCCGAAGGTCCCATGGCCCAGTACGTGTACACGATGAACCGCGTGGGGAAGACCATTCCCCCCAAGCGCGTGATTCTCAAGGACATCTCCCTTTCGTTCTTTCCCGGCGCCAAGATCGGCGTCCTCGGCCTCAACGGCTCCGGCAAGTCGAGCCTGCTGCGCATCATGGCGGGCGAGGACCGCGAGTTCGAAGGCGAGGCCACGCCCATGCCCGGGCTGCGCGTCGGCTTCCTGCCGCAGGAGCCGCGCCTCGACCCGGACAAGACGGTGCGCGAGGCTGTGGAGGAGGGCCTGGGCGAAGTGCTCGAGGCCAAGCAGGCGCTCGAGAAGATCTACGCCGCCTACGCCGAGCCCGACGCCGACTTTGACAAGCTCGCCGCCGAACAGGCGCGCCTGGAGGCCATCATCGCCGCCTCGGGTGCCGACTCCGACGTGCAGATGGAGATCGCCGCCGATGCCCTGCGCCTGCCGCCCTGGGACGCCAGCATCGCCACGCTCTCCGGCGGCGAGAAGCGCCGGGTCGCGTTGTGCCGTCTGTTGCTGTCCAAGCCCGACATGCTCCTGCTCGACGAGCCCACCAACCACCTCGACGCCGAAAGCGTCGACTGGCTGGAGCAGTTCCTGCAGAAATTCCCCGGCACCGTGATCGCGGTGACGCATGACCGCTACTTCCTCGACAACGCGGCCGAGTGGATCCTCGAGCTCGACCGCGGCCACGGCATTCCCTACAAGGGTAACTACAGCCTGTGGCTCGAGCAGAAGCAGCAGCGCCTCGCCACGGAATCGAAGCAGGAGGCGGCACGCGCCAAGGCGATGAAGACCGAGCTCGAGTGGGTTCGCGCCAATGCCAAGGGCCGCCAGGCCAAGAGCAAGGCGCGCATCGCGCGCTTCAACGACCTTGCCTCCTACGAGCACCAGCAGCGCAACGAGACGCAGGAGATCTTCATCCCCGTGGCCGAGCGCCTCGGCGATGCGGTGATCGAATTCGACGGCGTCACCAAGAAGTTCGGCGACAAGCTCCTCATCGATAACCTCTCGTTCCGCGTTCCGCCCGGCGCCATCGTAGGCATCATCGGACCCAACGGCGCGGGCAAGTCCACGCTCTTCCGCATGATCGCCGGCACCGAGAAGCCCGACAGCGGCACGATCAAGATCGGCCATACGGTGCAGATGGCCGTGGTGGACCAGACCCGCGAATCGCTGCCGAACGATAAGACCGCCTGGGAGGCGATCAGCAACGGCCAGGACATCCTCACCGTGGGTCGCTTCGAGATGCCCTCGCGGGCCTATCTCGGCCGCTTCAACTTCAAGGGGCCCGATCAGCAGAAGATCGTGGGCTCGCTGTCAGGCGGCGAGCGGGGACGCCTCCATCTGGCGGCCACGCTGCTCAAGGGCGGCAACGTGCTGCTTCTCGACGAGCCGTCCAACGACCTCGACGTGGAAACGCTGCGCGCGCTCGAAGAGGCGCTGCTCGAGTTTGCGGGTAGTGCACTCGTAATCTCCCACGACCGCTGGTTCCTCGACCGCATCGCCACGCACATCCTGGCGGCGGAGGGCGACTCGCAGTGGTACTTCTACGACGGCAACTACACGGAATACGAGGAGGACAAGCGGCGGCGGCTGGGCGAAGAAGCCGCCAAGCCGCACCGCATTCGCTACAAGGCATTGCTGTAGCGTCGGGGCGAGGCAGGAGGGATACAGGCACCATGACCAATCCCGCCGGGTTTGCCCTGGCCCTTGCGAGCGTCACCTTCGTGGGCGAGGGGTTGCAGCGCCCGGAATGCGTGCTCGCCACCCGCGCGGGGGCGTTGCACATGCCCGACTGGCGCGGCGGCGTGGTCCGCATCGATCCCGACGGCCGCCAGACGGCGATCGGGTGCGCGCCGACGAAGGAAGAAGCCCGCTTCCTGCCCAATGGAATCGTGTTGCTGAGGGACCGGTCGTATCTGTTCGCCAATCTCGGCGGCGACGGCGGCATCTGGCGCCTGTACGCAGACGGGCGATGCGAGCCTTGGCTCACCACGGTGGACGGCGTGGCCTTGCCGGCGGTCAACTTCGTCTGGATGGATCATCGCGAACGCATCTGGTTCACGGTGATGTTCCGCTCGCATGTGGGTGCCGGCCGCCATGGCTTCCGCGCCGACATCCCCGATGCGTACGTGGGACTCGTCGACAGCGTCCTGCGTCCGCACACGGCACGCATCGCCGGCGAGGGCATCTTCACCGCCAATGAGTGTCGCATCGGCCTCGATGGTCGTCATCTGTACGTCAACGAAACCTTCGCCTCCCGGCTGTGCCGCTTTGCGTTGGCGGACGACGGCACCCTCGGGCCGCGCGAAGTATTCGCGCAATTCGACGAGGACACGTTTCCGGATGGCCTTACGCTCGACGCCGAAGGAGCGCTATGGGTCACCGGCGTGGGAGCCAACAAGATCGTCCGAGTGCAGCGGGACGGGAGCTGGCAAATCGTAGCGGAGGACCTCGATCCCGCGCACATGGACGCGGTTCGGGCGGCGGTGCGCGACGGGACGCTCGGCCGCGCGCTGCTCTACGACAACCATGCGCGCGTCTTGCCCAACGTTACCAGCCTCGCCTTCGGCGGTCCCGATCTGCGCACAGCGTACCTCGGTTCGGTAAGCGGCACCCGGATTGCCGCCTTTCGCTCGCCGGTGGCGGGCGCTGCTCCGGTACACTGGAACTGGTAGTCGGCGGTCCCGTACGCGTCATCACAACAAGACCACAGGAGGAAGCCCAACCATGAAGTATCCGTCCCTGCGCCCGCTGGCCGGCGCATTCGCGTGCGCGCTGGCGCTCGCCGTGACTGCCACGCCGGCGGTCGCCGAGAAGAAGATCCGCATTGCCACCATCGCGGCCTCGAACAGCCCCTGGCACAAGGCGATGAACCGCTTCGCCGAGGTGGCGGCCGCCGAGAGCAACAAGGAGCTGGCGGTTTCGGTGTTCACCGATGGCCAGCTCGGCGACATCAATCAGATGTACTCATCCATGCAACTCGGCACGCTCGAAATGGGCTACTTCGGCCTGGGCGCCATCGTGCTGCTCAAGGGCGCCGAGCCGATGAACATCGCCTACGTACCCTATCTGTTCAAGAGCAAGGAATCGTCGGTGAAGGTTCTGAACAGCCCCGAATTCCTGAAGATCTACGACGACATCGCCGCCAAGACAGGCGTGCGGATCGTGGGGGCCTACGGTGAGCGCAGCCCGCGCGCGTTGCAGACCACCAAGGGTCCGATCGTCAAGCCGGAGGACGTCAAGGGCTTGCGCCTGCGCATCCCCAACATCGAGCTCCTGAAGGCCACCTTCGAGAAGTTGGGCGCGCAGGTCACGCCGCTCGGCATGCTGGAGATCTACACGGCCCTGTCGCGCGGCACGGTGCAAGGGCAGGACAACGGCTTTGACCTGTCCATGCCGCTCAAATTCAACGAAGTGGCGCCCTACTGGTCGGCCACCGACCACGCCTACGAGCTCACCGGGTGGTTCATGTCCGAGAAGACCTGGAAGAGCCTTTCCGACGCCGAGCGCAAGGCTCTCACCAAGGCGGCGCAGGCCGGCGGCGAAGTGTCGACGG
>CALFEY010000391.1 GCA_937958295.1 uncultured Pseudomonadota bacterium | reverse complement strand
CGCACGGAGGCCGGCGGCAAGCGGTGGTCGTGGCGCGGCGGACTTCGCCGGGGCCGCCTTGGCCGCTGCCGCCGGCGCGGGCTTGACCTCCGCGGCCTTGGGCGCGGGCGCGGCGCCTTTGCCCTCGGTGTCGATGATCGCGATGACCTCGTTGCTCGTTACCGTGGAGCCGTCGGGCTTGACCAGTTCCACGAGCACGCCGGCGCCTGGAGCGGGCAGCTCGAGCACGACCTTGTCGGTCTCGACGTCGATGAGATTCTCGTCGCGTGCGACGGCGTCACCGGCCTTCTTGTGCCAGCTCACGAGCGTCGCCTCGGAGACGGATTCGGGCAGCTGCGGGACCTTCACTTCGATACGCATTGGGGACCTTGTTCGTTGTTGCCCGGCACGCCGGATGTGGCTAGTGGGCCACCACCATCTCGCCCGACTTCAACTCGGGCGCGAAGGCGTCTTCGATGACCTGCTTCTGCTCGGCCTGGTGCTTGGCCGCATAGCCCACCGCGGGCGATGCCGAGATCGGCCGGCCCGCATAGGCCAGCACCATCTCGTCGGGGGCATCGGCGCGCAGGTAGGCACGCAGGCGATACCACGCACCCTGGTTCTGCGGCTCTTCCTGCACCCACACCACTTCCTTCGCGTTGGGGAAGTGCTCCAGCGCCTTGCGGAAATCGGCGTGCGGAAACGGATACTGCTGCTCGAGACGAATGATCGCGATGTTGTCGATCTTCTTTTCGCGGCGATGCGACAGGAGCTCGTAGTACACCTTGCCGGAGCAGGCCAGCACGCGCGTAACCTTCTTCGCATTGAGCTTTTCGGTCTCGCCGATCACCGACTGGAAGCCGCCCTTGGCGAGGTCATCGAGCGTGGATACCGCCTCCTTGTGGCGAAGCAGGCTCTTGGGGCTCATCACGATGAGCGGCTTGCGGAACTTGCGCAGCATCTGCCGGCGCAGCATGTGGAACACCTGTGCCGGGGTGGTCGGCACGCACACCTGCATGTTGTGCTGCGCGCACAACTGGAGAAAGCGCTCGGGACGCGCCGAGGAGTGCTCCGGCCCCTGCCCCTCGTAGCCGTGCGGCAGCAGCATGACGAGCCCGCACACCCGGCCCCACTTCACTTCGCCGGCGCTGATGAACTGGTCGATCACCACCTGCGCGCCATTCACGAAGTCGCCGAACTGCGCTTCCCACACTACGAGCCGCTGCGGGTCGGATGTGGAATAGCCATACTCGAAGCCCAGCACGGCCTGCTCGGTGAGCACGGAATCGATGATCTCGATGCTGGGCTGCCCTTCTTTCACATGCTGCAGCGGGATGTACGCCCCCTCGTCCCAGCGCTCGCGCTTCTGGTCGTGCAGCACGGAGTGGCGGTGCGAGAACGTGCCCCGGCCGATGTCCTCGCCGGAGAGGCGTACGCCGTAGCCGTCGTTGAGGAGCGAGGCATAGGCGAGCGTTTCACCCATGCCCCAGTCGAGGGGCGCCTTGCCGTCGCCCATCGCCTTGCGGTCGGCGATCACCTTCTCGGCGCGCGCATGCAGCTTGAAGCCTTCGGGAACCAGGGCCAGGCGATTCGACAGCGCCTCGAGCGTGGCCTTGGGCACGGCCGTGTCCACGTCGTCGGACCAGTGGCGGTCGACGTACGGGGACCAGTCCACGGTGAACGGCGGCTTGTAGTTGGACAGCACCGTCTTGTTGGTGTGCTGGCCCTTGTCCATCGCGGCGCGATAGGTTGCCACCATCTCGTCGGCATCCTGCGGCGTGATCACGCCCGCCGCCTCGAGCTTCTCGGCGTAGAGCTTGCGCGTGCCGCCATGCTGGGCGATGCGCCGGTACATGAGCGGCTGGGTGAGCTGCGGCTCGTCGGCCTCGTTGTGACCGAGGCGACGGAAGCACACGAGGTCGATGAAGACGTCCTTGTGGAAGCGTTGCCGGTACTCGAGCGCGAGGTCCACCGCGAGGAGCGCTGCCTCCGGATCGTCGCCGTTGACGTGCAGCACGGGGGCCTCGACCATCTTGGCGATATCCGTGCAGAACGTGGTGCCGCGGGCATCGCGCGGGTCGGACGTCGTGAACCCGACCTGGTTGTTGATCACGATGTGGATGGTGCCGCCCGTGTAATAGCCGCGGGTGGACGCCATGTTGAGGCACTCCTGGTTCACCCCCTGCCCCGCGATGGCGGCATCGCCGTGCAGGAGGATCGGCAGCACCTGGTCGCCGCGCGTATCGCCGCGGCGATGCTGACGCGCACGCACCGAGCCCTCGACCACCGGATTGACGATCTCCAGATGCGACGGATTGAATGCGAGCGTCAAGTGCACCGGTCCGCCCGGCGTGGACACGTCCGAAGAGAAGCCCTGGTGGTACTTGACGTCGCCCGCCGGCAGGTCCTGCGCTGCCTTGCCTTCGAACTCCGAGAAGAGGTTCGACGGCATCTTGCCCAGGATATTGACGAGCACGTTCAGGCGGCCGCGGTGCGCCATGCCCATCACGATCTCGCCGACCCCCGCCGCGCCCGCCTTGGCGATCAGGCGGTCGAGCATCGGGATCATCGTGTCGCCGCCCTCGCCGGAGAAGCGCTTCTGCCCAACGTACTTGGTATGCAGGTAGCGTTCCAGCGTTTCCGCGGCCGTGAGGCGCTCGAGGATGTGCTTGCGCTCCTCGGCGCTGAACGACGGACGCGAGCGGATCGGCTCCAGACGATCCTGGAAGAACCGCTTGGTGGCGGTGT
>CALFEY010000390.1 GCA_937958295.1 uncultured Pseudomonadota bacterium | reverse complement strand
CCGCGCCTTTGCCGCAGGCGGCCCCCGAGATGGACGTGATGGCGATGTTCCGTCGCATGTACGGCGGCAGCGTGGCGCCCGCCCCGACGCCACCGGCATCGCCGTCGCCGTCGCCGTTCCCGGCGGTGCCCGGGCCGGCCGCGGGGATGATGGCGCCGATGCCGTCCTTCGGCGACGGCGACCTGCCGCAGATCAGCATGCCCGGCGCGGCACCCGCCGCCGCATTCGTCCCGATGCGCCCCACGCCCTCGGGCTATATCCCGGGCGCGCCCATCATCTCGTCGCCGGACCTGCACGAAGGCCTCACGCTCCTGCAGCACGGGCAGTCGGACTTCGCGGTGGGCGGCGCGCACGTCGCGTTCTCGGGCATCCCCGACGGCCTGCACAACGTCCTGCGCGACCTCAAGGAATCCCCGCTCGGCGCGAAGGCGAACCAGCTCGAGTCGATGACCATCGAGATGGTCGCGATGCTGTTCGACTTCATCTTCGAGACCAAGGACCTGCCCGACGGGATCAAGGCGCTGCTCGCACGCCTGCAGATCCCGGTGCTCAAGGCGGCGATGCTCGACGGCGCATTCTTCGCCAAGAAGTCGCATCCGGCGCGCCTGCTCGTCAACGAGCTTGCGCAGGCCGGCCTGGGCTGGGCGCCGGCGATGGGCCCCGACGATCCGCTGTACAAGAAGATCGAGGCCATCGTCCACGCCATCCTCGACGACTTCAGCGACGACCTCGCGCTCTTCGACGAGCAGCGCGAGGTGCTGGTGCGCTTTCTCGCGGAGGAGGAGGCAGCCGCCGAGCACAACATCCAGTCGGGCGCGGAAGAGGTCAACCAGCGCGATCGCCAGCAGATCGCCACGGTGGTGGCCAAGGCGGAGATCGAGAAGCGCATCGATGCGAGCCCCGTGCCCAACTTCCTCGCGCAATTCCTGCGCGCGAGGTGGCAGGGCGCGCTCGAGAACGTGTACCTCGTGCAGGGCGAGGAGAGCGAGGGATGGAGCTCGGGCATCGGCACGCTGGAGGAGCTCGTCTGGAGCGTGCAGCCCAAACGCTCGCCGGAGGATCGTCGCCATCTCGTGGCGCTGCTGCCGTCGCTTTTGAAGCGCCTCACGGCCGGCATGCACAATCGCGGTTGGGCGTTCGACGAGCGCGAGACGTTCATGACGAACCTCGTGGAGGCGCATGCGGCGGCGGTCAAGCCGTCGCTTGCCACCGTGGCCTCGCCCACCGCCGCGGTGGCGGAGGCCGCGCGCGTCCAGGCCGAGCTCGCCAAGGCCGCGGGCGACGAGGCAGCCGCGGCCAGGGCCGAGGCGCTCGCCGACGCCATGGCGCAAGCCGCGCCGGAGCCCGCGGAGCCCGAGCGCGAGATCATCGCCGACGACTACCTCGAGATCGCGCGCAGCCTCGAGCGCGGGATGTGGATCGAGTTCGAGTCCGACGACGGCCAGCTTGCCTTTGCCAAGCTCGCCTGGGTGAGCCCGCTGCGGGGAACGTACCTGTTCACCAACCGGCAGGGCCAGAAGGCGCTGTCGATGACGGCCGAGGAGCTCGCCGAGCGCTTCCGTGCCGACCGCGCCCGCGTGGTCGAGGCCGAGCCGCTCATTGATCGCGCCTTTACCAGCATGATGGCCAAGATCGAGCAAGGATTGCCGCAAGCCGAGGCCGTGCACTGACGAATGGCCATTGGCGTGCTCATCATCGGTGACGAGATCTTGTCGGGCAAGCGGCAGGACAAGCACCTGCCTCACGTGATTGCCACGCTCGCCCGGCGTGGACTCGGGCTCGCCTTTGCGCATTACCTCGGCGACGACCGCGCACGGCTCACCGGCGTGTTGCGGCAGACCTTCGCGAGCGACGACATCGTGTTCTCGTTCGGCGGCATCGGTGCCACCCCCGACGACCACACGAGGCAAGCGGCCGCGGCGGCGCTGCGGGTGCCGCTCGAGCGGCACCCGGAAGCGGTGGCGGAGCTCGAGGCCAAGTGGGGTGCGGAGGCCTATCCCAACCGCGTGCTGATGGCGGAGTTTCCGCAAGGCAGTCGCATCGTGCCCAATCCGGTCAATCGCGTGGCGGCCTTCTCCTTTGGCGACCACCACTTCTTCCCGGGCTTTCCGGAGATGGCGTGGCCGATGCTCGACTGGGTGCTCGCCACGCACTATCCCGCGCTTGTGCGGACTGCGCCGGTGGAGCGCGCGATCGCCGTCTACGAGGCCGGCGAGAGTCAGCTCCTCGCCCTCATGGACGAGAACGTGGCGCGCTTTCCCATGCTGAAGCTCTTCAGCCTGCCGTCGTTCCTACCCGATGGCGGCCGGCGTATCGAGCTTGGCGTGAAGGGCGATCCCGCGCACGTGGATGCGGGGTTCGCCCACCTCGTGGCGGGGGTCACCGCGGCCGGCTTCCCGTGGGAGCCGCTGCCGGCGCGCACATGAAGGCGCGGGGCCGCTGGTTCGACGAGCTCGCGGCGGGCGAGTCCTTCGAGTCGAGCGTCACCTTCACCGAGGCCCACCTCATGCTCGGTGCAGGCTACGTCGCCGACTTCAACCCGCTGCACGTCGACGAGGAGTTCGCGAAGCGGTCCCGCTTTGGCGGGCGCATCCTCCACGGCATGCTCACGAGCGCGCTGATGGGCGGTCCGGTGGGCATGCACTTCCATGGCACTGCCATCGCCTACCTCGAGCACAACGCGCGCTTTCTGGCGCCGGTGCGGCCGGGCGACACGCTGACCCTCGCGTGGCAGGTCACGGGCCTCGTGCCCAAGCCTGCGCATCAGGGCGGTGTGGTCGAGCTCGCGGGAACCGCCACCAACCAGGCGGGCGTGGTGGCCGCGCAGGCCACCGGCAAGATCATGGTGTACGCGAGGCCCGCGGCGTGAATCCTGCCACCGCTTGCGCGCACTCCGCCACGAGCGCTGGGCCGCGGTAGATCAACCCGGTGTAAAGCTGCACGAGCGACGCTCCGGCGTCGAGCTTCGCGCGCGCCTTCGCCCCGCTGTCCACCCCTCCCACCGCGATGATCGGCAGCGCACCATCGAGTGCCGCAGCGAGCACGCGCACCACGGCCGTCGAGCGCTCGAAGAGCGGCGCACCGGACAGCCCGCCCGCTTCCTCGGCATGTGCCATGCCCGCGACCGCGCTGCGGTCGAGTGTGGTGTTGGTGGCGATCACCGCGTCCATGCCCTGCGCGAGCAGCACGCGCGCGACGCCGCGCACGGCATCGTCGGTGAGGTCGGGGGCGATCTTGATCGCCAGCGGCACGTAGCGGCCGTGCCGGTCGGCGAGCGTGGCCTGCTCGCGCTTCAACGTGAGCAGGAGCGCTGCGAGCGCGTCCTCGGCCTGCAGGTCGCGCAGTCCCTTGGTGTTGGGCGAGGAGATGTTGACGGTGATGTAGCGCGCGCGCGCATAGACGGCGCGCAGGCACGCGACGTAGTCGTCGGCGGCGCGCTC
>CALFEY010000389.1 GCA_937958295.1 uncultured Pseudomonadota bacterium | reverse complement strand
CCCAAGCCACATCACCGTGGATGGTGTGGCCATCCACCTCGACGGCGCCTTCCTGACCACCAAGGCGTGCCTGCCGCACATGTACAAGTCCGGGCGGGGCGGCACGGTGATCTACATGGGCAGCGTGCACTCGAAGGAGGCCTCGCAGCTCAAGGCCCCCTACGTGACGGCGAAGCACGGCCTCATCGGCCTCGCGAAGGTGATCGCCAAGGAAGGTGCCAAGCATGGCGTGCGCGCCAACGTGATCTGCCCGGGCTTCGTGCGTACGCCCCTCGTCGACAAGCAGATCCCCGAGCAGGCGGCGCAGTTCGGCATCTCCGAGGACGATGTCATTCGCAAGATCATGCTGAAAGACACCGTCGACGGCGAGTTCACGACGCTCGCGGACATCGCGGACATCGCGCTCTTCTTTGCCGCGTTCCCCACCAATGCCCTCACCGGGCAATCGCTGGTGGCGAGCCACGGCTGGCACATGGAGTAGACGCGCGCAACCGCGAATGGGCTGCATCGCGCCGGCGCGCTGTCTACCTGGGAGAGGGGTCCGATACGAAGCCGATGCGCGTGAGTCCCGCATTGGCCGAGTCCGCCAGCACTTCGGAGATCGACTGGTATTGCGTGGTGCGGTCCGCCCGCAGGTGGATCTCCGGCTGCGGCACGACCTGCGCGCTGCGACGGAGGTGCTCCGCGAGCTGCTCCCGGGTAACGGCCTCGCCGTTCCAGTAATAGCGACCCTGCCCGTCGATGGCGAGCTGGATGCTCTCGCGCTTGGTGACATTGGGCGTGCTCGAGGCCTTGGGCAGGTCGAGCTTGACCGCGTGCGTGAGCAAGGGCGCGGTCACGATGAAGATGATGAGCAGCACCAGCATCACGTCGATCAGCGGCACCATGTTGATCTCCGCCATGGGTCGCCCCGTGCTGTTGCCCGAATCGAAGCTGCCGAAGGCCATGCCAATTCTCCGCGCGCTAGGCGGCGCCGCGCACGACTTGCGGGGCGCGGCGGCCGTGGTCCGCAGCCGGCACCTCGCGCACGTATAGCGAGCCCGTGGTGAGGAACGAGTACACGTCGTGCGCGAAGCTGTCGAGTTGCGAGAGGACCACGCGGTTGCTGCGCACGAACGAGTTGTAACCCAGCACCGCCGGGATGGCCACTGCGAGACCGGCGCCGGTCATGATGAGTGCTTCGCCGACGGGACCGGCAACCTTGTCGAGCGTGCCCTGACCGCTGGCGCCGATCGCGAGCAGCGCGTGATACACGCCCCACACCGTCCCGAAGAGTCCCACGAACGGCGCGGTGCTGCCCACGGACGCGAGCACACTCAAGCCCCACTCCAGGCGGGCCGTTTCCTCGTCGATCACGCGCCGGATCGCGCGCGTGAGGAATTCCGCCATCGATCCGGCTTCGTTGAGCCGGTTGGCGCCGGAGCGCGCGTGATGGCGCGAGGACACCATCGCGTGATATGCCACGTGCGAGAACGGCTCGTCGGGATGCTCCTGCTCGAGCTTGCGCTCGACGGCGTCCAGGGAGGGGGCGTCCCAGAATGCCGCCAGGAAGCGCTGGCTACGGCGGCGCGCGACCGCTGCGCGCACGGCCTTCACGATGATGAGATACCAGCTCACCATCGACATCGCGAAGAGGACCAGGAAGATGCCCTTGCTGACGATGTCGGCGTTGGCAATGTAATGGGCGAAGCCTAAGGGTTGCGCGCTGTCCATGCTCTATCGGGCCAATGAGAAAGTGATCGGGACCTGCACCCACGCGGCCAGGGGCTTGCCGGTCTGGTGCGCAGGAACGAATTTCCAGGTGCGCACCGTTTCCAGCGCCGCCACGTCGAGCCGCTCGAAGCCGCTCGACGTGGCGAGCTCCACCTTCTCGGGGGCACCCGCGGCGCTCACGAGCACGCGCAGGAGAACGCGACCCTGCTCGGACATCCGGCGCGAGGCATTGGGATAGCGTGGCGGCTCATTCTTGAGGTACGCCGCGTTGAAGCTCGGTGGCGTGACGGGGGCGGGCGCGGCGGTCGCAGCGGCGACCGGCGGTGCGGCGGCCGGGACCACCTCCACCGGTGGGGCGGGCGGAGCGGACGGCGGAGCCGTGAACTCGGCGGGGGCCGGTGTCGGCGCGGCGGCGATGATGGGCGGTGGCTCGGCGGTCTT
>CALFEY010000388.1 GCA_937958295.1 uncultured Pseudomonadota bacterium | reverse complement strand
GAAAGGTCCTGCGCGTAGTACAGCCCGCGCAGGCCCAGCGTGCGCACGGCACGGTCGACCTCGGCGAGCGTCTCCGGCCGATCGGCGGTGGCCTCGTCGACGTTGAGCAGCGCCGTGAACTTGCCCGGGTGCTGCGCCTGCGCGAACGCATTGAAGTCGTTCATCGCGCCGTAGCCGCCGCCGGCCTGGAGGATGCAGTGATCCACGCCCGCCACGGTCATCTGCGCGAGCATGAACTCGGGCGGGCACTCGATCTGCTGCATGTTCACCGGCTGGTACTGGACGTAATAGTCATCGCCCTCGTGGGTGAAGCAGAGCTGGCCGAAGCGTCCCACGCGGAAGTCGACGTCGGTCAGCCCCGCCCAGGTGTTGTCGCCGGGACGGAAGAGCATCGTGGGCTTAACCTCCAGGCCGTCGCGCACGCGGAACGTGCGCGCGGCCGGGCGCGTGACCACCTTCTGCAGATACTTGAGGTGGATGGCGCTCGAGGGATGCCCGCAGGCGCCCTGCCAGTGCTGGAAAACGTGGGCGTGGCTATCGACGATCATGAGGCGTGGGTCACTCGAAGTGAACGAAAGCGCGGGGATCAGGCCGCCCCGAGCTTCTCCATGTGCAGGTTGAACAGCCGCTCCATCTCGCCATTGACGACCATGAACGCGCCCCACATGTCGAGGAAGTGCTTCCACTCGACATCGCCGTAGCGCACGGCCCAGGTGTTGGGACGCTTGTCGATGACGTTGGCGGGATCGAACACGTGGGCCCAGTTGTTGCGCTTGGCGAAGAGGAGCACGTCGCTGTCGCCGCTCATCCACACGTCGGCCTTCTTGGCGCGGATGGGCTCGGCGGCGAGCACCACCTGCCCCGCCGTGGTGACGAGCTTGGCCTTGGGAAAGAGGATCGGGATGCGCGGCTCCTCGCTGCCACCCGCCACCACCGAGAAGGTGACCTTGGGGTCGTTGAAATCGGCGAGCTTCTTGAAGCGGCCGGCATTGTCCTTGTGCACCATGAGGAGGCTGCCCTTGGACCACAGCGGACCGACGTAGTCGACCACGAGCGCGCGCGGCGTGGTGTAGGTGAGCGACGAGCCGTAGAGGTCGTAGTCGCCCTTGCGCAGGCCCACCGTGGAGTTCTGGAAGGTGACTTCCTTCCAGTCCACCTTGACTTCCATCTCGCGCGCGAGCCGCTCCACGGCGTCCTTGTAGATGCCGCCGAGCTCGCCCGTCTTGGCGTCCTTGTAGAACCAGGGGCCCGTCTGCGAGTAGCCCACGCGCATCACGCCTTCCTTGCGGATCTTGGAGAGGCTTGAATCTTCGCGAATCCCGGTCTCGAGCATCTGCGCCATCGCCTGGCGCGGGGCGATCACGCTGCCGAGCATGCCGCCGCCTACGCCGATTGCCGCGGCGGTGCGCAGAAAGCCGCGCTTGCCATCGTTGACGTCATCGTTCATCGAGGTCTCCTTCAAGGTTGGGCGGCCTCGCGGCCGCCGGTGGGCAAAGATCTAAAGGATCACGCGGCGAGGCACCGCCGCGAGGCGGGGGATGAGCTCGATCAGGGGCACGCCCGTGGCGGCGGCGAGCTCGTGCATGCCGATGCGCTCCGCGCCCTGGGTGCCGTACAGCACCACCTCGTCGCCAAGCGCGACGTCGTCCACGCCGGAGACATCGAGCATCATGTGCTCGCTGTGGCGCTGGCCGATGATGGGAACGCGATTGCCGCGCACGAGCACGGTGCCGCCCGCCGGCTGGCGCGGGTAGCCGTCGCAGAAGCCGAAGGGGATCACGGCAACGCGTTGCGCCAGGTTCTCGTGCGGCGTCGATCCGCTCGCCGGCAGCGTGCGCAGGGCCACGATGCGCGCCTTGATCGCGGCCAGCACCGAGCGGCAGTCGATGCCTTCGTGCCAAGGCGCCTCGAGCAGGCCGTACACCAGCCGGCCCGGGTTGACGGCGTCGAAGGCCAGGCTGCGTGAGCGCAGCAGTGCGCGGCTGCTCGCCACCATGCGCTCGCGGCCGCGCCACGGCGTGTCTTCGAGGCGGCGGGCCATCGCCTCGAAGCGCATCGTCTGGGTGGCCAGCGAGGCCACGATGTCGAGGTCGGTGAGGTGGGCATACAGCCCGTGCACGCGCGCCGCCGGATGGGCGTGGGCGACACGCAGGAGATCGTCGAGGTCGTCCTCGCCGAAGCCCAGGCGATGCAGCCCCACGTCGAACTTGAGGCTGAACGCGAGGTCGCCCGCGAGGCAGGTGGCGAGGCTCGCGGCATCGTGTGCGGTCACGATCACGTCGAGCGGCGCTAAAGCCGGCAGCGCGGCCGCCTGCACGGTGCCGTACAGGAGCACCGGCAGGGTGCAGCCGGCGGTGCGGATCGCACGAGCGTCGTCGGGATCGCCGCACGCGAGGGCATCGATGCCCTCCTCCTCGGCAATGCGCGCGACCCATCCGGCGCCGAAGCCATAGGCGCCGCCCTTGCACACGGCGTACACCCGCGCGGTACCGGCCAGGGCGCGCACGAGACGCAAGTTGTGCCGCAACGCGGCGCTGTCAATCTCCACCCAGGACGCCCGTGCCGCGACGTCGCGCTCCAGGACAGCGGCGATCGGCGAATCGGACGCAACGACGCGAGTCAGCACGCGACAGACTTCACGGGAGTGGACGACATCGATTATGAGGGGGGGACAAGCTTAGTGATAGTTTGTTTTATTGCAAAGCACGATAATAAATTCTAATCATGTTCGCGAGCGCCTGCGCTTGGCCGCAGAGGGCAGCAGCGCATCCACGCACGCCTTGATGCGCGTGACGAACCGGCGCACGTTGGCGGGGGCGATGTCGCGGCGATACGCCACGAAGAGCGGCAGGTCGCGCATCGCCGGCCGCGCCTTCAGCAGGCGCAGCGAACCCGAGGCGAGCTCCGGCCCGATGATCTCCACCGGCAGCAGGCTCACGCCCACGCCCTCCACCGCCAGCGCCTTGCTGATGAAGAGGCTCGTGCAGGTGTTGAAGCGCGCAGGGGTAACGCCCGCCGCGGCGAACCACGCATGGATCGTCTCGTAGAGCAGCGACGGCGACGGGTGCGTGACCACCGGCATGCCGGCCAGCGACTGCGGCGTGGCCACCTTCATGGTGCCAAGGCGCTTGGGCGAGCCCACCCAGAAGTGCGGCAACTCGAGCAGGTGCTCGTAGTCGAGCAGCGGCGACAGCGTGGGGCCGGACAGCACGGCCACGTCGAGCTCGCCGCGCAGGAGCTTGGCGTAGAGGTTCACGCTGAACTCCACGACGAGCTCCACCTGCGCGAGGGGGTAGTGCGTCTCGATGTCCACCAGCAGCGACGGCAGGTAGTGCGCCGCGAACGTATCCGTGGCGCCCATGCGGATCAGGCCGCGGATGTCGCCTTCGGGAATGTCGCGGTCGGCGATGCGCTCCGCAAGGTCCAGCATCCGCTCGGCGCGCTGCGCGACCTCCACCCCGAGCGTGGTGAGCGTGGCCCGGTAGCTGTCGCGATTGAGCAGCCGCTCGCCCAGCGCCGCCTCGAGCTCGCGGATGCGCAGGGACAGGGCCGGCTGCGTGATCGACAGCTGAGCCGCCGCCGCGCGCATGCTGCCGAGACGCGCGATCCAGAAGAGCGCCTCAAGCTGCGAGAGGGTGAGCTTCAGAAGGCCCCCGGCGATGGCCGGCGGTCAGCGGCTCGCGCCGCGCGCGGTGATCGGCCAGAGCGCTTCCACCCGCCCGTTGCGCACGCCCACGTACACGTCGTGGAGGTTGATCGTGGGGTCGCAATGCCCGGGGATGAGCCAGAGGCGATCCCCGATGTGCAGCGGCGCGGCGCCAGCGTCGAGCTCGATCTTGCCATGCTCGTCGGACATGCCGGTCACCGTGAGCCCGGGCCGGCCGTGCACCCACGGCACCCCCTTCTCCCCGCTGTAGCTCTTGAGCCCGGCGTCGACCACGGCCCGCGTGGGCAGGGGCACGCTCATCACGGTGGCGAGCACGAAGAGGCTGTGTCGGAACTCGTCGTAGCGCGCGCCGCGCGCGCTGCCGATGCGCGCGTAGTCGGTATCCATGAAAAGGTACGAGCCCGCCTGCAGCTCGTTCCAGATCCCGCTCGCGCTCTCTAGGCGGAAGGTGCCTGTTCCCGCGCCGGACACGAACTCGCAGGCGAGGCCGGCGGCCTGCAGCGCCTCCACGGTCGCCCGCACGATGGCCGCCGCACGGCCGATCGCGACCTCGCGCTCGGCCGGGGTCGGCAGGTGTTGCGCCGTGCCGTGATAGGCCTGCAGCCCGCGGAAGACGAGCCCCGGCACCTCGGCGATGCGTTGCGCGAGCGCCACCGCAGCCTCGGGCGTGGATACGCCGCAGCGCTGCATGCCCACGTCGATCTCCACCAGGCCGCCGAGGGTGACTCCGGCGTCGGTAGCCGCCTTCGAGGCCGCGGCCACCTGCCCGGCGTCGTCGAAGCACAACCCGATGTTCGCCACCCGCGCGAGGGCGGCGAGACGACGCAGCTTGTCGGCGCCGACCACCTCGTTGCTCACGAGCACGTCGCGCACGCCGCCTGCCACCAGCGCCTCCGCCTCGCCCACCTTCTGGCAGCACTGGCCCACTGCACCCGCCTCGATCTGGAGCAGGGCGATGGCTGGGCACTTGTGGGTCTTGGCGTGCGGCCGCAGGCGGATTCCCGCCTCCCGCGCAAACGCGGCCATGTGTCGCAGGTTGTGCTCGAAAGCGTCGAGATCGACCACGAGCGCGGGGGTGTCGATCTCGTCGACGGGGGCGCCGATCACGGCGGGCGTTGCTTGCATCGCGTTGTTCTCCTCGCTTGCCAATGTGCAGTTTCCCAAGCGATCATAACGCGAGCCCTTGCGGCGCGCAGCGCACACGCTTGTCGTGTCGCCTGCCGACGCGCCGCCCCGAACGTCCGCGCGAGCCACCACGAGATGCCCTGCCGATGAGCGATTTGCCCATGATCCGCGTGGTCGACGTGCACAAGCGCTTCGGCACGCTCGACGTGCTGAAGGGCGTGTCCTTCGACGTGCACCGCGGCAACGTCCTCAGCATGATCGGCGCCAGCGGCTCGGGCAAGAGCACCCTGCTCCGCTGCATCAACTACCTCGAAACGCCCACGTCCGGCGATATCTTCATCGACGGCGAGTCGATCGGCTACCGGGGCGACGGCTCGCGCCCGCGCCGGCCGCGTCCGCTGGCCGAGATCAATCGCATCCGCCGCGACCTGGGCATCGTGTTCCAGCAGTTCAACTTGTGGCCGCACATGACGGTGCTGGGCAACGTCGTGGAGGCGCCGATCCGCGTGCGCGGCATGAGCCGCAAGGAAGCCGAGGCCATCGCCGAAGCGTGCCTGCGCCGCGTGCGGTTGCTCGAGAAGGCCCACGAGTATCCGGCGCGGCTGTCCGGTGGCCAGCAGCAGCGGGTGGCCATCGCCCGCGCGCTCGCCATGCAGCCCAAGGTGATGCTCTTCGACGAGGCCACCTCCTCGCTCGACCCCGAGCTCACCGACGAGGTCCTCGCGGTGATGCGCGACCTCGCCAACGACGGCACCACCATGATCGTGGTCACCCACGAGATGGCCTTTGCCCGCGACGTGTCCGACCGCGTGATGTTCCTGCACAACGGCTTGGTCGAGGAGGACGGCCCCGCCGCGCAGATCTTCGGGGCGCCGAAGTCGGAGCGGCTGCGCCAGTTCATCTCCAAGCACGTGCACGCGTAGGCCGCCGCTCGATGTCCGATTCGCTGCGGGAGATTCTCGACATCGGGGTGTTCTGGGAGTTCCGGAACATCCTGCTGCGCGGGCTGCTGGTCAACTTCCTCGTCTTCTTCGGCGCTGCGGCGGTGGCGCTGGGCGTGGGCCTCGGCGCAGCGCTGCTGCGCGTGAGCCGCTTCCGGGTGCTGCGCGCCGTGGGCACGGTGCACGTGGAAATCTTCCGCAACGCGCCCGACTACGTGATGATCGTGTGGGTGCACTTCGTGCTGCCACTGCTCATCGGCACACTCCTGCACACCCGCTTCGAGCTCAACCCGTTCGCCTCGGGCGTGCTCGCCCTGGGGCTCGTGTACAGCGGCTACTTCGCGGAGACCTTCCGCACCGGCATCGAGGCCGTGCCCAGCGGCCACCTCGAGGCGGGTCGCTCGCTCGGCATGGGCGAGACCCTGCTCATGTGGCGCATCGTGCTGCCGCAGGTGGTGCGGCGCATGCTCCCCGAGTCGATCAACATCTTCATCTCGCTCTTCAAGGCCACGACGATCGTGTCGCTCATCGCCGTGCCGGACCTCATGTACAACGTCTCGATGATCACCCAGCAGGAGATGCGCCCCCTGCCCCTGTACACCGGGGCGGCCCTCGTCTACTTCGCGATCGTCCTCGTGGCGGGCAGCGCATTGCGCGCCGTCGCCGAGCGGTGGCGCGCCAAGATCACCTAGGGCCCGGCCGCGATGAACAACTGGGATCGCTTGGTCTGGAACCAGCGCGAGGCGCTCCTGGCGGGACTGCAGGTGACGATCGAGGTGTGCCTCATCTCGTTCGCCGCCGCAATCGTGGGCGGCATGGTCCTGTGCCTCCTGCGCATGTACGTGAAGCCGGTGCGCCCCATCGCCATCGTGCTCATCGAGTTCTTCCGCGCCACGCCGATCCTCGTGCAGCTCCTGTGGGTGAACTACGTGTGGCCCGAGCTCTTCGGCTGGCCCAACACCTTCTTCGCCGCCGCCTGCACCGCGCTGGCCGTGCAGTCGAGCGGCTATCTCGCCGAGACGTTCCGGGCGGGCATCGAGGCCATCCCCAAGGGGCAGCGCGAGGCCGCCTACTCGGTCGGGATGTCCCCCGCCCTCACCTTCCGCCGCATCGTGCTGCCGCAGGTGCTCTTGAGCTCGGCGCCGTCGATCATCAACCAGTTCACGGTGATCGTGAAGTCTTCCACGCTGGTGTCGGTGATCACCGTGCAAGACCTCATGTTCCAGTCGCAGAAGATCGTGAACATCGCCTACGAGCCGATCGAGATCCTCACCGCCACGGCGGCGATGTACATCGGCTTCATCTTCATCGTCTCGATGGCCGGCAAGCTGCTCGCCGACCGCCTGCGCCGCAGCTACGGCATCGGCTCCCGCCTGCCGACCTGACCGCGCCTTCCCTCGTTCAAGGATTGTCCATGCCCGTCAAGCCGTCCTCCCCGTTCGACCTCACCGGCCGTGTCGCGCTCGTCACCGGCGCCTCGCGCGGCCTCGGCTTTGCCATCGCCCGCGGCATGGCCGAGGCCGGGGCCACCGTGGTGCTCAACGGGCGCAAGGCGGAGGACCTGCAGCAGGCCGCGGAGTCGCTCGTCAAGGAGGGGCTCAAGGCCGACGTCGCGGTATTCGACGTGACCGCGCGGCCGGCCATCGACGCCGGCGTCGCCGGGGTCGGCGCCAAGCACGGCCGCATCGACATCCTCGTGAACAACGCCGGCATCCAGCGACGGGCCCCCATGCCCGAGTTCAAGGCGCAGGACTGGGACGACGTGATCGCCACCAATCTCACCGCGCCATTCGCGGTGTCGCAGGCGGTGCTGCCCGGCATGATCGAGCGCAAGTACGGGAAGATCGTGAACATCGCCTCGCTGCTCTCGGAGTTCGGGCGCGCGACGGTTATTCCCTACGCCGCGGCCAAGGGCGGCATCCGCCAGATGACCCGCGGCATGGCCGTGGAGCTCGCGCCGCACAACATCCAGGTGAATGCCATCGCGCCCGGCTACTTCGCCACCGAGATGAACCGCGCGCTCATCGATAACGTCGAGTTCAACACCTGGGTGTGCAAGCGCACGCCTGCGGGGCGCTGGGGCGAGCCGGCGGAGATCGCCGGGCTCGCGGTGTTCCTGTCCTCGCGCGCCGCCGACTACATGACGGGCCAGATCGTCTTCATGGACGGCGGGATGTCGATCGGGCTTTAGTTGCACGTCCCCGCTTCATGCACGCGGTGTGAGGGCGGCGGGCTGATGCCCGGCTCAATGCGACTGCAGCCCGCTCGACTTTGTGGGGGGTGAGGATGGGGGACGTTCCGGGGCTTGCACGGAATTCCAGGCCGTGAACCCATCCGGTGGCTGATCCGGTCGAGACCTCGCGGGGGCTCGCGCCTTCATCGGGGCCCGGGAGCGACGCTCGTTGGCGCGGCCTTGCGGCCTCCTGCCGCGCGTCTACGGTCTGCGTCGAGCGGCGGGGGGAGCGCACGCAGCGCGCTCCCCCGCGCGGAGAGCGTCGCCACCGCCGTCCAACCGCACCACCGAGAGGTTAGCGCGGCAACTCACTCACTCCGGCTTGATGCCGGCCGCGTCGGCCGTCTTCTTCAGGCGCTCGATCTCGGCGCGCTGGAACTTGTCCATCTCCGCCGGCGTGAAGGCCATCATCTCCACCTTGGCACGCTTGGTGAAGTCGGCCGTGGCCTGCTGCTTGAACACCTTCTGCAGCGCGTCGGCGAGCTTGGCGGTCACGTCGGGCGGAGTGTCCGCACGTACGGATAGCGACGACCACGTGTAGTTCACGTAGGCCGGGTAGCCGCTCTCCTTGATCGTGGGAATGTTGGGGAACTCGGGATAGCGCACGTCGCCCGACACGGCAATGGGCTTGACCTTACCCGTGCGAATCAGCTCCGCGGCGCCCACGAGGTCGGTCACGGCCCAGTCGAGGCGACCGCCGATCACGTCGGTGAACATCGCCGAAGCGCCCTTGTACGGCACGTTCGTGAACTTCACGCCCGCGAGATCGGCGAACCACTCGATGGCGAGGCGGTAGCCGCTGGAATACGTGCCCACGTTCATCGGCGCGGGCGACTTCTTCATCGCCGCCACGAGGTCGGCAAGGTTGTTGATCTTGGAGTCGGGGGGCGCGATGAACACCGTCATGCCGCGCGTGAGGCCCGAGATCGGCTTGAAGTCCTTCAGCGGATCGTAGGGCAGGTCCTTGATCGTGAGCGGGTTCACCGTCATCGACGAGTTGCTCGCGAGGAGCAGCGTGTAGCCGTCGGCGGGGGCCGTCTTCACGGCCATCATGCCGATCACGCCGTCGGCGCCGGGCTTGTTCTCCACCACGACCGCCTGGCCGAGCACGCCGCCCAGCTGCTCGGCGAAGAAGCGACCGTTGGCGTCCACGCCGCTGCCCGCGCCGAACGGGATGATCATGCGCAGCGGCTTGTCGGGGAACGTGCCTTGCGCAAA
>CALFEY010000387.1 GCA_937958295.1 uncultured Pseudomonadota bacterium | reverse complement strand
TCATCACCGCACTCGCGATGTTCGTGAGCGCGGTGCTGCCGCTGCACGCGTTCGCGCACATGATGCGCAGCACCGTGCCGGGAAGCGACTACTGCACCACGGTGCCCGCCAACGCTCCCGTCCCTGGGACCCCGGGCACCCCTGCGTCCGCGAAGCAATGCGCGGGCTGCTGCACGTCCACAGGCGGTGCTACTGCCCTTCTCCAGGCACCGGCGCCGTCGATGCTCGTTGCCGCGCCCGTCGCGCCGCAGGTGCACGCGCTCGCGGTGCGAGCCAGTCCGCCGCTGTCCCACGCCAACGCCCGCGGCCCTCCGCGCCCCGCCTGATCCGACAGCGTCGTCGCCGCAAGGCGGCCATCCGGGTGTGCCTCCGTCATCGGCAGCACCCGCCGTCATCAGGAAGGAAAGCGTCATGTCAGTGAAATCCCTCGCCGCGGGCATTGCCCTCGCGGCCGTCGCGATGTCCGCCTCCGCGGACGTCACCGTCAAGGATGCGTGGGTGCGTGGCACGGTGCCGGGCCAGAAGGCCACCGGTGTCTTCATGCAGATCACGAGCAGCAGCGACAGCTCGCTCGTCGGCGTGTCATCGCCTGTGGCCAAGATCGCCGAGATCCATACGATGTCCATGGATAACGGCGTCATGAAGATGCGCCCGATCCCGGCGCTGCCGCTGCCCGCGAATGCTCCCGTCGAGTTGAAGCCCGGCGGCTATCACCTGATGCTCCTCGACGTCGCGGCGCTGAAGGATGGGCAGACCGTCCCGCTCACGCTCACGTTCGCCGACAAGGCGGGCAAGCGCACGACGCAGGACGTGCAGGCTGTCGTACGGCCCCTGGCGGCCGGCGGCCACGCAACGCCCAAGCACTGACCCGACTCCCCGCAGGACGCGGCACCCGGCGCGCCACCGCGCGCAGGAGCGCATGCGTTCGTCGCCACCACGATCATCGCAAGGAAAAATCCATGTACAAGCCTGTCCGTCTTAGCCCCGCCCTCACCGGCATGGCCATCGCCCTCGCCTTCGCTGGCGCCGGGATCACCGCCCACGCCCACACCACCATCCGTAGCCAAGCCACCGAAAGCGTCACCGAAGATAACGCCGCCCGCATCGGGCACGGCTGCGAAGCCTCCTCCGGCGACAACCGTCCCGTGATCGCCCAAAGCGTGGTGTTCCCCACGGTGTCGCCCATCCTCACCGCCTCCGACAACTCCGCTGTACCCAACCTCGCCGCCGTAATCGAGCAGGGCACGCTCGCCGGGCTCGTCCGTGGCGTGCAGGACCGCGCAATCTTCCAGCAGCAGCAGATCAAGCGCGACGCCAACGGCAATGCCATCGGCTTCTCCGCCACCTACGGCATGCTCGATCCCAGCTTCCAGGGTCGCGTCCCCTTCCAGTTCGTGGCGCCCAAGTTCGTCGCCAGCAGCTGCGCCAAGCGACTTCTGGTGCGCATCGCCATCGCCGACATCTGCGTGCGCGGCACCACGGACTCGGTGCGTCCGGGCAAGGTCAACCTGTGGATCCCGGCCAACGGCTCCGACTATGCCACGCAGGCGCAGCAGTACAGCGTGGACGGGGTCGGCTCGCCCGCCACCCTCACGGTGAACCGCAACCTCACGACCAACCCCCTGCCGGCGTCCTGCGGCGCGGGCATCGACGTGACGGTCACCCCCAATCCGGTCGACGTGGATACGAACCTCCCCATCCCCGGCTTCTGGAAGTAACGAGCGGACCGCGAAAGGAATCGTCATGTCCCCTCATTTCAGCCGTACCGCGGTGGCCGTCGCGGTGGCGCTCTTCGCCTTCGGCGAAGCGCACGCCGCGCGACCGGCCCACAGCAAGACCGCCGGAGCCGTCACGCCGAAGATCGGCGCGGTCGCCTCGGCGGACGCCAACGCGCTCGCGCAGTCACTGGCGGGCGCGGGCGTCACCATCACCAATGCCGCGTTCACCGGCGCCCCCGAGGCGGTCGGCAGCTTCAGCCAGGGCGCGTCGGGCGTCGGCATCGCCACCGGCGTGGTTCTGTCAACGGGCCGCGTCGCAGATGCCGCGGGCCCCAACCAGCGCACCGACAACGGCACCAACTTCGAGGGACCCGGCGATGCAGCCCTGGACGCCCTCGTCACGCCGGCTTCCACGCACGATGCCGCGGTGCTGTCCTTCGACCTCACGACCGCGCAATCCACCATCGCGATCAGCTACGTGTTCGCCTCGGAGGAATACGACGAGTTCACCGGCTCCACCTTCAACGACGCAGTGGGCATCTTCGTCAACGGCGCCAACTGTGCCAACGTGAGCGGTCGGCCGGTGGCGGTGAACGCGGTCAATGCCGGGCTCAACGCCGGCCTGTACGTGAGCAATGCGGACAAGTCGCGCGACACCGAGTTCGACGGCATGACCACGGTGCTCACGTGCGTGGCCGCGGTCACGCCCGGCGCCGTGAACCGGGTGCGCATCGCGGTGGCGGACGCCTCCGACGGCGCGCTCGACAGCGCGATCTTCGTGGGGGCCGGCGGCATCGTGGCGCCGGCATCGGCAGCGCCGACCGTGACCTACGTCACCAAGGCCTTCGAGTACTTCCACGCGGCGTTCAACCACTACTTCGTCACCGCCATCCCCGACGAGCTCGCCAAGCTCGACAACGGCGTGTTCGAAGGATGGCAGCGCACGGGCCAGTCGTTCCACGTCTACACCACGACCGCGCCGGCGGCAGCGCCGGTGTGCCGGTTCTTCAGCACGTCCTTCGATCCGAAGAGCTCGCACTTCTACACGGCCGATGCGGCCGAGTGCGCGACGGTCAAGGCCAACGCGAACTGGCAGTTCGAAGGGGAGGTCTTCGGCGTGGCGCAGGCAAGCGCCGCGGGCGAGTGCGCGGCCGGTCTCATCCCGTTGTACCGCCTGTACAACGATGGCGAAGGCAACGCGCCCAACCATCGCTACACGACCGACACCAGAGTGTGGTCGCTGATGGTGGCCAATGGCTGGATCCCCGAAGGCAGCGGCGTGGGCGTGGTGGCCTGCGTGCCCCAGTAACCAGAGTCGAAGGAGCGCAACATGAGGCAGGGTCTGCACTTTCCGATCATGACGGTGGCAGCCGCACTCTGCATGGCGGCCAGTGCGGCCCTCGCCCATACGCAGAACGGCTCGCTGGGCGATACCCCGCATGCCACCGATTACTACCAGGTCACATGCAGCGACGACGGCACCGGCACGCCGCAGTCGCTCGTCGTGCAGGTGACGAATCGCTCCACGGTCGCCACGAGCGTGCTGGCGCACCGCGCCGCGGACGCGGTCAACAGCACGGACGCCAACGGGGCCGATGCAGCGCCGAGCCCGCTCGTGTTCGTCAACGGCGGCGACGGCGTCTACAACGTCTTCGTGACCAAGGCGGGCAGCGGCGCGGTCAACTACACCTTGCTGTACCACTGCATGACGGAAGCCAACGGGGGCGGTCAGCACGCCGGCACCACGCTGGTGTTCCGCCAGAACCAGTGACCCGCGCCGCACGGGCGGGGCTGCGCCTGTTCGCCTGCTCGCTCGTGCTCGGCGCGCTGGCGGGCTGCGCGAACGTGCCCGCGTGGGAGCGCGGCAATCTCGCCAAGCCGCAGATGGCGTTCGACCTGGCGACCAGCCAGACGGCGCTGCGCGAGCACGTATACAGCAGCCGCGAGGCTGCCATGCAAGGCGCGGGAGCCGTCGGCGGCGGATGCGGCTGTTACTAGCCCCCCCGACCCCGAAGACCCGTCACGTGGAACCGCGTCCACCGCTTCGCCGGCATGCGCTGCGGGCGCTCACGTCGGCGGCCCTCGCGCTGCCGGGGGTGGCGGTCCCGCCGGTCCACGCCCAGGCGCCATCGCCCGATGCCGCGGCGGTGCTGCAGTTCGGCCGCTACAGCGAGGATGCGCGCAACCTCGATGGCCCGGTGAGCAAATTTGCCCCCTTGGCCGCGGACAGCTTACAGATCTCCGGCTGGGGTCCGCTCGGTGCGCGACTGGCCGCCACGCTCAACTACCGCCAGGACAGCTGGTCCGGCGCCACGCCCATCGCGATTGCGCCGTGGGAGTGGCGGGGCAATCGCCCGAGCGCGCCCGACGGCGTGTCGGGCGCCTCGCCCTTCATCGCTCCCGGCGGCCCGCTCTACCTCGACAAGGCCACGCTCGCCCCGATGCGCACCGATGGCTTCGGCAACCTCACGGGAGGCACCGATCCGCGTCTCGTGCACACGATCTCCGGCGCGTCGATGGAGGTGCGGCGCCAGGTCGACGGCAACCTGCGCTACGACCGCGCCGAGTCCTCGTTCAACTTCAACGCGGGCGTGTCGAGCGAGCCCGACTATCTGTCGCGCTTCGCGGGCGCGGGCGCCCTTTTCGATTTCAATGCGAAGCAGACCTCGCTCAACCTCGGCCTGACCTACGCGTCCAGCGCCATCCACGCCACGCTCGATCACGACGCCACGCCGTACATCTACGACGCGTGCGGCACGGCCGCCTGCAACTTCTACTCGACGTCGAGCGAGATCACCGATGCCGCGGGCGGCCGCAGGATCCTCTCGGGCAGCCGCCGCGACGTGGGCGCTTCGATCGGACTCACGCAGATCCTCAGCGCGGATGCCCAGCTCAACGCCAACCTCGGCTACCTCGAGAGCCGGGGCTACCTCGGCAATCCGTATCGCGTGGTGGAAGTGGCGTTCATCGACCCTGCGCAGCAGATCTTCGCGCCGTCACCGGACGTCTACTACATCACCGTCAACTCGCTGCTCGAGCAGCGCCCGGACATCCGGCGGCAATGGACGTGGAACCTGCGCTACGCGCAGTTCGTGCCGTCCGTCGAGGCCGGCGCTCACCTCAACTACGCCTACTACCGCGACGACTGGGGGATCAAGGCGCACACCCTGCAGGCGGAATGGGCACAGCCGCTGCCGCAAGGCTGGCTCGTGACCCCGATGCTGCGCTACTACACGCAGACCGCCGCGTCGTTCTACACGCCGTATCTCGTGACGCCGCAAGGGCAGTACTCGGAAGCGAGCGACCCCGCCACCGGTCGCGACCGGCTCGTCCCCTTCGACCGCAGCCTCTTGCCGGCGTACTACTCGAGCGACTATCGCCTGGCGGCGTTCGGAGCGGTGTCGGCGGGCATCGGCGTGACCAAGTCCCTTGCGCGGGGCGCCACGTTCTCGCTGGGCTACACCTACTACCAGCGCGCGAGCCGCCTCACGCTCGAGGGCAGCGGTTCCGGCTCGTTCATGGACTTCAAAGCGCATCTGGTCAATGCGTCGGTGCAGGTGGCGCTCGACGGCACGGGGCTTGCCCCGCCGCCCGACCCTCATGCAAGGCACGGCGGGATGCATGGGGAAGCGCACGAAGCGACGGTCCCCGCAGGCGTGATGTTCGCGCACACGCTCGGCGCCGGCGACGCCATGGTGGCCCTGCGCTACGCCGGCTCGCGCAGCAGCGGCTCGCTGCGGCGGGGCACGAGCAAGGTCGACGATGCGCAAGCGCGCGCGCAAGCCTGCGGCGATGACGCATGCCTCGCGGTCCCCGGGAACATGTCCATGAACATGTTCATGCTGGAGCTCATGTACGCCCCGACCGCCTGGCTCACGCTGATGGCCATGCCGCAATACATGGACATGACCATGAGCATGCGCGGCCTCCTCACCCCGGCGGAAGAAGCCGCGCTGGCGCCGGACGCGCTCGCGATCTACCAGCACCACACGCTGCACGACCACAGCTCCGCGGGACTCGGCGACACCGGCTTCTACGCCCTCGCCACGATCCCGGGCACCGGCACGTTACACACGGTGGCTACGCTTGGCGTCACGGCCCCCACCGGTGACGTGGGTGTGCGCTGGCGCGACACGCACCAGCAGGTCGGCGGCTACGCCGACTACGGCATGCAACGGGGCAGCGGCACTTGGGACCTCGTGGCCGCGCTCACGGCCACCGGCGGCAGTGGCAACTGGAGCTTCGGCGCACAAGCCACCGGCACGGTGCGGATGCAGGATCGCAACGACTCGGGCTATGCGCTGGGCAACGTCTTCCAGGCCAGTGCGTGGGCAGGCCGCGCGATCGGCGCCGGCTGGTCGGCGAGCCTGCGCGGCATCTACACGTGGCAGGGCGCGATCGAGGGTGGCTTCGAGGACACGTTCCGCCCGCTCGCCCCGACCGACTACGCCGCCAACTACGGCGGGCGCTTCATCGACGTGGGTGTAGGCCTCGGCTATCGCCTGCCCGGAGCCTTCGCGCGCAACCGCCTCGACGTGGAGTGGCTGCAGCCCGTGCACGATGATCCCAACGGCTACCAGCTCGCACGAGGCGGCACGCTGTTCGCGACCTGGCAATACGCATTCTGACGCCCGCGCCCGCCGCGCTGCGCGCGGCTTCGTCAGCGCACCGGTACCGCAGCATCGGCAAGCGGCGGTTGCCAGTCGAGGGCGACCGGCCGGTGCTCCGCCGTGACGGCCACCATCACGTACGTGCCGGTGCCGCAGAGCCTCCGGTCGCCGGTACGCAGGTCCTCGGCCCACAACGCGACATAGACGGTCAGCGAGCTTCGGCCCACGGCAGCGATCCGCGGAATGGCCTCGATCAGCTCGCCGCTGCGCACCTGTCCTTCGAGATCCACGTGGCGGGCCGAGGCCAGCACGACCGGCTTGCGACAGTGCCGCGTCGCCGCCACGAACGCGGCCTTCGCCATGGCGGTCAACGCGTTGCCGCCGTACAGGCTGCCGTAGTGACTCGTGTGCTCGGGGAACACGAGGCCCACCATCCGCAGCTCCGGGGGCGGTGCGGGCTGCCGATCGTCCAGCGTCGGCATGCGCCACGCCGGCGCCGCCGCAGCGGGGACGGCAACCATGTTGAACACGCCGCGTCCGCAGCGTCGACGCGCGCCGGTGAGCGGGGCCTCGGCCACCAGCTCCACTTGCGCGGCAAGCGACCGGGTGCCGGCGCGAATCACGCGTCCGGTGAGCTCGACGATCTCCCCGAGCCTTGCCGGCGCCTCGAAGTCGATGCGCTCGCACGAGGCAGTCACGAAGTCGATACGCGCGAAACGCGAGGCGACGATGAACGCGACCTTGTCCATGTGCGCGAGTCCGATGCCGCCGAACAAGGTGCCGTGATGGTTGGTATCGCCGGGAAACACGATGTCGACCATGTGGGTGGGGCTCGCCGGGAGCGCCGCTCGCGCGCTCACCCGAGCACCCGGTTCGTGACGTGCATCCCGACAGCGGCAGGCGGAAGCGAAAGCGAAGGCATCGGCGTTTCTCCAAAGACAGGTTGGAGGCAAAGGCCGAGCGGACGCATGCTGGGGCAACGGTGGCCGAGGCGCCCGTTGGCAAGCGCACACCGGGACACCCCGCCCAGGAACGAATGTTGTCGGGCAGGTCTCCTGGCTCGCGAGTCCTCGCTCGATCCTGTCTTCCCGAAGCCTGTGGCGGCCTTCAGTGACGCAGGCGGATCCGAGCTCGTCGCTTACAGTTGCGGGGGCAGCCCCGGCGTCGCCATTGCGGCTCACCGGATTCCCTCTTAGCCCCGACGTCCGGAGGGACGGCGGAGAACCACGACTTCGCAAGCGTCGCGCTGTTGCAGTGCAATGTCAAGCCTGAGCAAGGCATCCCGGCACGAGCTCGTTGGTGCGCCCACAGCCGATGTTCAATGCCGGTCGCCTCCGCGCTGCGCCGCATCGGACAATGGGGCATGCCGGATCCGGACCTTCATCGTCACGCCTGGCGCGCCATGGGCTCGCCGTGCGAGGTCGTGTTGCGACAGGCCGATCGCGACGCCGTGCACGGCGCGATCGCCGCGGTCGTCGCCGACATCGAGCGTCTCGAGGCGCGTTACTCGCGCTATCGCGAGGACAGCCTGCTCGCGGCGATCAACCGTGCCGCGGATGGCGGCGGCAGCATCGAGATAGACGCGGAAACCGCACACCTCGTCGACTATGCGCACGCATGTTGGGAAGCGAGCGACGGCCTGTTCGACATCTCCTCCGGCCTCCTGCGCCGCGCGTGGCGATTCGCGGAAGGCGCGCGTCCCGAACCCGCCGTGATCGCCACGCTGTTGCCGCGCGTGGGATGGCACAAGGTGCACCGGGCGCAAGGACGGCTCGAGTTCACCGTCCCCGGGATGGAGCTCGACCTGGGCGGTGTGGTGAAGGAGTACGCCGCCGATCGCGCGGCCGCGCTGTGCCGTGCCCACGGCGTGGCAGAGGGCATGGTGAACCTCGGCGGGGACATCGCGATCGTGGGACCGCGCGCCGACGGCATGCCCTGGCGCATCGGGATCGCCGACCCGCGCCGTCCCGGCCACTTCGCCGACACGCTGGAGCTCCATCGCGGCGGCGTGGCCACCAGCGGCGACTACGAGCGATGCATGGTGATCGACGGCATCCGCTACGGCCACATCCTGAACCCGCGCACCGGTTGGCCCACGCGGTGCCTGGCGTCGGTCACCGTCGTGGCCGACCTCTGCGTGGTCGCGGGAAGTGCGGCCACCATCGCGATGCTCAAGGACGAGGCGGGCCCGCAATGGCTGGGCGAGCTCGGTGCGGCGCATCTTTGGATCGACGTGGAAGGGCGGCGCGGGGGAGCCACGTCCGCCCGCGCCCCGCGCGGCGACTGATCCGTGCCTGGCCGCGCGCACGGCCGGCCGGCGTGGCGCCGGGCGCGGCGCGGGCCTGGCTCTTCAGGCCGCGGTGCTCGCCCGTGCCATCATCCCCGCGCCCGCCCGGGCAAAGGCGAGTCCGAGCACCACGATGATCGCGCCGCACGCCACGAGCACCGGCACGGTCCCCGTGCGCTCCACCAGCGAGCCGGCCACCGCGACACCGACCGCCTGTCCGAAGAAGAACGCGGTGGCGAACACGCCAATGGCCGCGCCGCGATTGGACGGCGTCATCTGGCTGGCCTGGAGCTGCAGCGTGGTGTGCAGCAGGTAATAGCCGATGCCGGCAGCGAGCATCGCCACGAAGCCCCAGGTCGCGCTGCCCGCGAAGGCGGCCGCGATGAAGCCGAGCCCCATGAACGCGCCGCCGAGGCGCGAGACCACGACCTCGCCCAGCCGGGCCACGACGCGACGCGAGAAGCCGACGTAGAGAAGGCCGCCGGCACCGAAGCCCATGGCCATCGCGCCGGCCTGCGTGAGCGAGACTCCGAGGTTGCGATGGAAGTGCAGCGCCGCGAACGCCAGCGCGGCATACACGGCGGCGCCTTCCACGAATCCCGTGAGGGTCACGATGCGTGCCCAGCGCGCGCCGAGCACAGTGCGCAGGCCCGCGAGCCAGCCGGTGTTGCCGGCATGCGCCGCCTCCGGAACGGCACGCTTGCGCGACAGCGCGAACAGCAGCGCGCTCGCCACGGCGAACCACACCGCGATGCCGGCGAACGCGCCCCGCCAGCCGAACGTATCGGCAGCCACCCCGCCCACGAGCTGCCCCGATCCCACACCGAGGATCTGGCCGAGGATGAACCACGCCATGACCGGCTGGCGGCGGGCAAAGGGCACCGCGTCGCCGATCCAGGCCATGGCGAGCGGGATCACCCCCGCCGCGGTGCCCCCCGCGAGAACGCGCGCCACCGCCAGTGCCGAGAACGAGGGGGCGAGCGCGCAGGCCGCGGCCCACAGGCTCGATAGCACGCCGCAGACCACCACGAGGCGCAGCTTGCCCACGCGGTCGCCGAGCGGGCCGTACACCACGAGCATCAGGCCGTAGGCGATGGAGAAGCCCGTGATGAGCACGGCCGCGCGATCCACGCCGATACCGAAGTCGAGCGCGAAGCGCGGCAGCATCGCATCGCACACGCGCATCGACGCGGCGCTCGCGAACGACAACACGGCGAGCAGGGCAACGGTAAGGTTCGTGCCCGCGCCCTGGGCGCGGCTCAGAGCTCGTCCTCGGCGAGCCACGGCACGAGGCGGTGGCGCAACGCGAGCAGGACCTGGTCGAAGACCACGCCGGTGAGGAGCATGAGCACGATGTACACGAACACGGTAGGAGTCTGCAGCATCCGCTGAGCGTACATCAATTGGCCGCCGAGGCCACCGCCGCCCGCGACCATCTCCGCCGTGAATGCCGTGATGAGCGCCACCGGCACGGCCACGCGAATGCCGCTCATGATGGTCACGAGGGTGCCCGGGAAGATCACCTTGCGCAGGAGCTGCGGCTCGCTGGTGCCCATCGCCCGCGCCGACCAGATGAAGTTGCGCGGCACCGCGATGGCCCCCTGCCACGTGGCCACGATGAGCGGGAAGACGCAGGTGAACGCCACGAGCAGGATCTTGGACAGGTCCTCGATGCCGAACCAGAGGATGAAGATCGGCATGAAGGCGATCTTGGGCGCGGGAAAGCCCAGCGCCACGAGCGGGTCCAGCCCCCAGTAGGCGAGGCGGCTGCGGGCCATGGCAAGGCCTGCGAGCACGCCCACGACCACGGCCAGGACGAGGCCGGCGAAAGCGCGATAGATGCTCGTCCATAGCGGCCCCAGGATCTCCCCTTCCTCCTGCAGGACCGCGAGCTGGCGCGCCACTTCGAGCGGCGACGGAAGGAAGATGGGACGCACGAGGCCGCTGGCCGACAGCATGGCCCAGCCCGCCACCACCAGCGCGAGGGGCAGCAGGAACCGCAGGATCCGCACGAGGGCCTCGCACATCGCCTGCGAAATGCCGTTGCGCCACGGCGACGGCGGCATCGGTGCGCTCTTCACCGCTTGCGGCGTCACGCGGTGCCCTCGCGGTGGGCGGCGATGCCGTCGTTCCAATGCAGGAGCCTCGCCGTGATTGCCACGAGCAAGCGATCCGCGGCGTAGGCCACCGCGAGGATCATGCCGATGCCCGCAAACATGTAGGCATAGGCGCCGCTCTCACCGTACACGAAGATGAGCTTGCCGATGCCGGTCTTGGCCGCGATCATCTCCGCCGACAGCGTGAGCACCCAGGAGAAGCCCAGCGCCACGCGCACGCCGGTGAGGATCGGCAGCAGCGCGCCGGGGATCTGCACGCGCAGCACGATGGCGAGCGGCGACGTACCGAGCGCCCGTGCGCTCCACACGAGCACCTGCGGCACGCTCTTCACCCCCTGGTACGTCCCCACCACCACGGGAAGCAGCGTGGCCAGGAACACCGTGAGGATGTTGGTGGTGTTGCCCACCCCGAACCACAACAGGAACAGGGGCACCAGCGAGGCCTTGGGCAGCGAGTAGGTCGTGGCCACCAGCGGTCCGAGGAAGGCGTTCGCCCGCGCCGACGTCGCCATGAGCGTACCGATCAGCACGCCGCCCGCGGTGCCCAGGGCGAGGCCCACGAGCGCGCGCATGGTCGACACGGCAAGACCCTCCCAGAGGTCCTTCTCGAAGGCGAGGTCGAGCAGCGCACGGGCCACGTCGTGCAGCGCCGGCACGAACTGGGGATCGGCCACGCGCGTGACCACAGCGAGCTCCCACGCCGCCACCAGCAGCGCGAGCGAGCTCCAGCGCAGGACGAAGGCGCGCAGCCCGAGCATCACGCCGCAGCCGCCATCGCCTCGCGCCGCACCGCAAGCCACACCCGGTTGCGCATCTCGTTGTAGGCATCGCTCACCATGAGCTCCTCGCGCGGACGCGAGCGGTCGAGATCGATGGCGAAGTTGTCCACGATCCGCCCGGGACGCTTCGACATCACCACCACGCGCTGCGACAGGAATACCGCCTCGTTGACGTCATGAGTGACCATCAGCACGGTCTTGCCGGTGCCCTGCCACAGGCGCAGGAGCTCGTCCTGCATCGTCTCGCGCGTGAGGGCGTCGAGTGCGCCGAGGGGCTCGTCCAGGAGCAGGATGTCCGGTTCGCAAGCCAGCGTGCGCGCGATGGCCACGCGCTGCCGCATGCCACCGGAGAGCTCGCGCGGGTAGCGCTGTTCGAAGCCCTGCAGGCCGATGAGGCTCACATAGTGGCGCACCGTCTCGTCGCGCTGCCTGCGCTCCATGCCGGCGTTCACGAGGCCGTAGGCGATGTTCTGCTCCACGGTCAGCCACGGGAAGAGCGCGTATTCCTGGAACACCACGCCGCGGTCGATGCCCGGCCCCTCGATGCCCCGGCCGCGGATCTCGATCGCGCCCTCATCGGCTCGCAGGAAACCGCCCAGGATGTAGAGCAGGGTGCTCTTGCCGCAGCCGGAGGGGCCGACGATCGACACGAACTCGCCGCGCGCGATGTCGAGGTCGACCTGCGCAAGCGCCGTGACGCGGCTGCCGCGGGAGCGATAGTGCTTGGACACTCCCGCGATGCGGATGAGCGGCGCCTTCACACCTTGCATCCGAACGGCAGCAGAGAGAGGTTGGTATTGGCCGCCACGTCGATGGGCTTGGGCAGCAGCCCTTCCTTGTACATCGCGTCGATGGGCCGCTGGATGAGCGCAGGGCTCACGCAGGCGTGCGGATCGCGGTAGTAGTCGCCCTTCGTCATGAAGTAGGCGTCGAGCGCCGCTGCCGGCGTCTTGGTGAACGCGGCGGTGATCTCCACGGCCTGCTTGCGGTTCTTGGGGTCGTAGAGCCACTGCAGGCCGCGCACATAGTCCGCGAGGAATGCCTTCACCGCCGCTGGCTGCGCCTTCAAGTAGCTGTTGGTGACCACGTGGAAGATGGGCGCGAACTCGCCGAACGACTCGCCGCCGTTGAAGACCACGCGCAGGCCGCCCTTGGCCTCCTCGTTGGCCATGAACGGCAGGATGAGCACACCCGCGTCCACCCGGCCTTCGCGGATGGCCGCGGCGATGTTCGGGAAGCCGATCTCCACGATCTGGGCGTCCTTGCGCGGATCGATGCCTTCCTTCTTGAGCCGGACACGCAGCGCAAGATCCACGGCAGAGCCATAGGCGTTGATGGCGATCTTCTTGCCGCGCAGGTCGGCCACCGTCTTGATCGGCGAGCTGTCGAGCACGAAGTAGCTCATGCTGGCGTACCCGGCGCGGCCGTCCTGATAGTTGTCGGCCACCACGGTGAGGCCGCCCGGGACGGCGTCCTTCACGAGAGTGTTGGCGAACACGGCAAACGACAGCGTGGCCATGTCGGCCTGACCCGCGGCGAGGAGCGTGGCCGCCTCGGGGGTGCCCCGCGTGAACGTCATGTCCACGGTGTAGGCCTTGCCGTAGCCTTGCAGGACGTTCTTCTGCATCCAGTCGAGGAAGATCACCGTCTGGATCTCGTTGGGTCCGATGCCGCCGCCGGTGGCGTAGCGGATCACGGGGACCGACTGCGCACGTACGTTGGCGGCAAAGGGCACGGCGGCAGCGGCGAGGCCGGCGGCGCCGGCCTTGAGCAGCGAGCGGCGCGCGGGGCGGAAACGGGAGGCGTGCGTCATGGCGAAGTCCTTCCAAGAGTGCATGGCGGTGTTGCTTAGGCCTCCTTTGCGCGGCCCTCGGCGGGACCGTCGTTGCTTCGCTTCTCGGCTTCGTGGGTTCAGGCGATGGCGGCCACGCCCTCGATCTCCAGCATCATCTTCGGATGCGCGAGCTCGGGCACGGCCACGAGCGTGCGCGCCGGCGGGTTGCCCGGGCCGAACGTACGCTTGGAGATCTCGTTCAGGATGTTCTGCTGGGTCATGTCGGTGAGGTAGATGTTGAGCTTGAGCATGCTGCTCCAGTCGCCCCCGGCCGCCTTGAGGATCTGGTGCATGTGCGTGAAGGTCTTCTCGCATTGCTCGCGGAAGTCGCCGGCGAGCCACTCCTCCTCGGCCACCGGATCGTGCGGATGCTTGTGGTACGGAGGCACCGGCCCGCAGCCGGAGAAGAAGAGGAGCTTGCCGCCCTCGATGGTGTAGCCCGCACTGAACGGGCTGTTGTACTCGGGCAGCATCGGCAGGTGATGCACCGGCGTCATCTTCATGGGGTGGCTCCTTGCTTGGACGAGGGAACGATGGCGAGGGCTTCAATCTCGACGAGGAAATCGGGGTGGGACAGGCGCCGCACTTCCACCGTGGTGCTGGTAGGCAGCGCCGCGCCGAAGTAACGCTGGCGAACGTCCACGTGCTGGAAGAACGCCTCGATGTCGGTGACGAGCGTCTGCGTGCGCACGAGATCGGCGAGCGTGGCGCCCGCAGCCTCGAGCGCGATGGCGAGGTTCTCGCCCACGCGTGCGATCTGCGCCCCCATGTCGCCGCGGCCCACGATGTTGCCGTCGGCGTCGCGCGAGAGCAGCCCCGAGACGAACACGAGCGTGTGGCTGCCGAGGTCGAAGGACACCACGGGCGCGTACAGAACGTGGCCTTGCACCACCCGGCGGGACAGCCCCGCTGGGAAGTGCCGAGCACGCGGCGAACCCCCGGCGCTCATGCGCTTCTCACATCGGTGCACGCTCGCCGCATTGGTGCATCTTTCGCACCAGTTTCGATCCGTCCGTGCCCGTCGTATCCGTCGCTCACCATGACGACGAGAATAGTCGCGTGCGCACCCTTGATAAACGCAGCGGGCGGAATATGCTTGTTTCCGTTTGCGCTCGAATCATTGGAACACGATGCACAATCCGCTCGACATGGTCGTCTTCGCCAAGGTCGTGGAGCTGTCGAGCTTCAGCGCCGCGGCCGAGCACCTCGCCATGTCGCGCTCGTCGGTGAGCAAGCACGTGACGCGCCTCGAGCAGTCGCTCGGCGTGCGCCTGCTCACGCGCACCACGCGGCGACTGTCGCTCACCGACGCCGGGCATGCGGTGTTCGAGCATTGCGCGCTCATCTCGCGCGAAGCCGAAGCCGGCGCCGTGACGGCGAGCCTCTTCGCGTCGCAGCCGCGCGGCCTCGTGCGCCTGTCCTGTGCCAGCGCCTTCGGCCGCCTGCATCTCGTTGCCGCGATGGAGCGAGTGCTCGCCCGCCATCCCGAGCTCGAGATCGAGATGATCATGACCGACCGCATGGTCGACCTCGTGAGCGAGAACATCGACATCGCGATCACCTCCGACACGCTTCCGGCGGCCAATCTCGCGGTGCGTCGGCTCACGCCTATCCATTCCATCGTATGCGCCGCGGATACCTACCTGCGCAAGCACGGCGTGCCGCGCACGCCGGAGGATCTCGGGCGGCACAATTGCATCAGCTACCGCTCGCCCGTGACCGTGGGCGACGTGTGGCGCTTCCGCCAGGGGACGCGCGAGGTCGCCGTGACGGTCAAGGGCAACTTCCGCGCGAACAACAACGAGGCGCTGCGCGAAGCCGCGCTCGCGGGCATCGGCATCGCGCTCATCCCCACGTTCGTGCTTCGCCGCGGTAGCGAGGTGCCGGGGCTGCGCCGCCTGCTGCCCGACTGCGAGGCAGTGGGCCTGTTCGATCCGCACATCACGCTGCACTACGTCGCCGGGCAGCGCACGCCCCCCAAGATCCGCGCCTGCGTCGATCTTCTCGCGGACTATTTCCGCGACCGCGAGTCGGCGGCGCAGTTCGTACCCGCCGCCGTATGAGGGGTGCCACCGGCCCGCGCGGGAGCGGCGGCCGCTGAGCCCTTCCAGCGGCCGCCGCTCCCGCGGCGGGCGACTCGCCGCGGCGCTCCCGCTCCACGAATGATGCAGAGCACAACGCGACGCGCGTTGACAGGCCCTGCCTTCTCCCCTAACAATTGGTCCGACCACCTGACCAGAGTGCGAAAAAAGGCGCCGGCCGCCCGGCCGTCGCCATGCACCGCGGGTGATTACCATCGACCGGAGGAGGATTCGACATGCGAGTTGCGATTCGCGCGCTCATGCGCAGCGCGCTGGTGCTCGGCCTGGCAGCATCGGGGGCAGCACTGGCGCAGGCCCCCATCACTCTGCACGGCGCCGTTCAGTTCAACGACGACCACGCCTTCAACCGCACCCTCGTGCGCTTCCAGGAGCTCGTGGCCAAGTACTACGGCAAGCCCATCAACTTCGTCCTGCACAAGAACAGCGAGCTCGGCCTCGAGAAGGACTACTTCGCGTTCATGAACCAGGGCGTTTCCGTGGACTACGGCATCGTGTCACCCGCGCACATGTCCACGTTCAGCAAGGCGGCGCCCTTCATCGACGCCCCCTTCCTGTTCCGTGACGTGGACCACTGGAACAAGGTGATCGACGCCGACACCCTGAAGCCGATCGCCGACGAGGTCTCGGCCAAGGGCGACGTGATGCTCATCGGCTTCGCCGGCGGCGGCACGCGCAACATCTTCGCCAACAAGCCGGTGCGCAACCTGCAGGAGATGAAGGGCCTCAAAGTCCGCGTGCAGGGCGCGCCCATCTGGAGCAAGACGTTCGCGGCAGTGGGCATGTCGCCCACGGTGATCGCCTATGACGAGATCTACAACGCCATCCAGAACGGCGTGATCAGCGCCGGCGAGAACGAGGCCGCCGGCGTGGAGGCGATGAAGTTCTATGAAGTGGGCCCCAACCTCAACATGACGCAGCACGCGATCACGATCCGCCCAATCGCCTTCTCCGGCAAGACGTTCCGCAAGCTCCCCCCCGACCTGCAGGCGGCAATCGTCAAGGCCGGCAAGGAGGCGGGGACCTACGGCCGGCAGATCGAGTCGAGCGAGGACGGCAAGAAGCTCGAGGCGATGGAAAAGGCGGGGCGACTGAAGCGCATCCCGTTCGCCGATCGCGCCCAGATGAAGAAGCTCGCTGACCCGGTGATGGCCGACTACGCCAAGGAGATCGGCGCCACCGAGATCTACAACAAGATCAACAGCATGTAGCCGCAGCACCGGGGCCGGCGCCGGGAAGCCCATCCTTCCCCGCGCCGGCCTTTTCGTGCCCGGGCCACTCCGCCGGGCCGGCGCTTCCCGGAAAGCCGA
>CALFEY010000386.1 GCA_937958295.1 uncultured Pseudomonadota bacterium | reverse complement strand
CGCAGCGGACGCCGCGAGCGCGCCGAGGCCCATTGCCGCCAGGCGAGCCAAGGCTCGGTACCTCCATGAATACTGCCGCATGCTGCCTCCCCTCGTCATGTCGACGTGTCGCCGTAACCCCATGCAATTCTCATGCTACTGCGCCTTGCACGGCTGCGCGCACCACAGTCTTTAAGATGGCGGCATGACCGCGTCCGCATCCGTGCAGGAAGCCTCCCCGTTCGCCAATGCGCGCACCTGGTTCGCCGACCTCGGGTTCACCCCGTTCCCGTTCCAGGAAGACGTCTGGACGGCCTACGCCGCCGGCGAGAGCGGCCTCGTGCACGCGCCCACGGGCATGGGCAAGACGTTCGCCGCGGCGGTGGGACCGATCGCGCTGGGTCCGCGCGGGCATGCGCAGGCACCGCCCCCGCTCACCCTCGTGTGGCTGACGCCGTTGCGCGCGCTGGCGAGCGACACCGGGCTCGCGCTGGAGCGCGCGACCGCCGCGCTCAACCCTCATTGGACGGTCGACGTGCGCACGGGCGACACATCGGCGGCGGCGCGCGCCCGCCAGTCCGCGCGGCTGCCCACGGCGCTCGTCACCACGCCCGAGAGCCTCACCCTGATGCTGTCGCGCGCCGACTGGCGCGAGCGCTTCGGCTCGCTCGCCGCCGTGGTCGTGGACGAGTGGCACGAGCTTCTCGGCAGCAAGCGGGGCGTGCAGGCCGAGCTCGCACTCGCGCGGCTGCGCGGACTGCGTCCGGGACTGCGCACCTGGGGGCTCTCCGCAACGCTCGCCAACCTCGAAACGGCCCTCGAGTGCCTCGTGGGTATGCGCGCGGCGCACGCCGTGCCGGCGCGCACGCGCATCGTGCGCGGCCTCGACAGCAAGCGCATCGAGATCGCGAGCGCGCTGCCCGCGGCAGTGGATCGCTTCCCATGGGCGGGTCACCTCGGCCTGTCGATGGTGAAGGAGGTGGTACGAGCGATCGAGCGCGCCCGCTCCACGCTCGTTTTCACCAACGTGCGCTCGGCGACCGAGACGTGGTACCAGGCGCTGCTCGCCGCGCGTCCGGATTGGGCGGGCACCCTCGCACTCCACCACGGCTCGCTCGAGCGCGACGTGCGCGACTGGGTTGAAGCGGGCCTGCGCGACGGACGCCTGCGCGCCGTGGTATGCACGTCGAGCCTCGACCTCGGCGTGGATTTCGCGCCGGTGGACCAAGTGTTGCAGATCGGCAGCCCCAAGGGCGTGGCGCGCCTGTTGCAGCGCGCGGGGCGCAGCGGCCACCAGCCGGGCGAGGTGTCGAAGGTCACGGTGGTGCCCACGCAGGTGCTGGAGCTCGTGGAAGCGGCGGCGGCGCGCGGCGCGGCGCACGCGCGGCGCATCGAGCCGCGCATTCCCGTGGTGAATGCCCCCGACGTGCTCGTTCAGCACCTCGTGACCTGCGCCCTGGGCGGCGGCTTTCGTCCCAACGAGATGCGTGCCGAAATGCGCGACACGCATGCCTTCGCGGCGATGGAGGACGACCTGTGGCAATGGGCGCTCGACTTCGTGGTGCACGGCGGCGCAAGCCTCAATGCATACCCGGAGTACCGTCGCGTGGTGATCGGCGACGATGGCATCGCGCACGTGCCCGACGCGCGCATCGCCCGCCGCCATCGCATGTCCATCGGCACCATCGTGAGCGACACCTCGGTCACCGTGCAGATGCGCAACGGGCAAAAGCTCGGGCAAGTGGAGGAAAGCTTCGTGGCTTCGCTGCTGCGCGGCGACTGCTTCGCCTTTGCCGGCCGCGTGCTCGAATTCATCCGCATGCGCGAGCTCACCGCCTGGGTGAAGCCGGCCCCGGTCACGTCGGCGAAGGTCCCGCGCTGGATGGGGGGACGCATGGCGCTCACGAGCGAGCTGGCAGAGGCCACGCGCGACCTGATCGCCGATGCCGCGCGCGGCGTGTACGAGTCGCCGGAGCTCGCCCGGGTGCGGCCGTTGCTCGAGCTGCAGCGCCGCTGGTCGATGCTGCCCGGACGCGGCGAATGGCTCGTGGAGGCCATCGCCACCCGCTTCGGGCATGGCCTCTTCTTCTATCCGTTCGAAGGCCGCCTCGCGCACTTCGGCCTCGCCACCCTCTTCTCCTTCCGTCTCGCCCGCGACCACCCGGCCACCTTCAGCCTCACCGCCAACGACTACGGCTTCGGACTGCTGTCCGCGCAACCGATAGCGCTCGACCTCGGCACGCTGGGACAGCTCCTGGCCGCCGCCGACGTGGAGCGCGACATCCTCGCCGGGCTCAACGCGACCGAGCTCGGCCGCCGTCACTTTCGCGAGATTGCGCGAGTCGCAGGCCTCATCTTCCAAGGCTATCCCGGCGAGCCGCATCCGTCGCGCCAGCTGCAGGCCTCCAGCGCGCTCCTCTACAACGTGTTCGCCGAATACGATCGCGACAATCCGCTGCTCGCGCAGGCCGTGCGCGAAGTGCTCGAGCGCCGTCTCGAGGCGCCGCGGCTGGGCGCCGCGCTCACCCGCCTGCGCGGCAGCCGCGCCCGGCTCACGCGTCCCGCCCGTCCCACGCCCTTCGCGTTCCCGCTACTCGTGGAGCTCTTTCGCGAGAGCCTCACCACCGAAGCGCTGGAGACGCGCGTGGCTCGCATGGTGGCGGAGCTCGAGAAAGCCGCGGGCGACGCCCGCGAGCCGGACTCGCCGCTCTTGCCGCCGCGGGAGGGCTAGCCCGAGCGCTTGGCCAGGAGCGCGCGGGCCACGCGCGATCCCGAGTGGCGGCCGAGGGCGTTGCAGATGAACGCGCCCGCATCCACCAGCTGGTCGAGGTCGATGCCGGTGGCGATGCCCTGCCCCTGCAGCATGTACACGACGTCCTCGGTGGCGACGTTGCCGGTCGCGCCCTTCGCGTAGGGACAGCCGCCCAGGCCCGACACCGAGCTGTCGAACACGCTCACGCCGAACTCGAGCGAGGCATAGATGTTGGCGAGCGCCTGGCCGTAGGTGTCGTGATAGTGACCGGCGAGCGCGTGCACGGGCACGGCCGCCGCCACGGCTTCCAGCATGGCGAGCGTTGCGGCCGGGGTACCGGCCCCGATGGTGTCGCCGAGCGAGATCTCGTAGCAGCCCATGGCGTACAGCGCACCTGCCACGGCCGCGGCGGCGCGCGGTGCGATCGCGCCTTCGTATGGGCAGGCGATGGCCGTGGAGACGTATCCGCGCACCTTCATGCCCTGGGCGAGCGCGGCGGCGACCACCGGTGCGAAGCGGTCGAGGCTCTCGGCGATGGACGCATTGATGTTCTTCTGCGAGAAGGACTCGCTCGCTGCGCCGAACACGGCGATCTCCCGCACGCCCACGGCCTGCGCCGCCTCCAGGCCCTTGAGGTTGGGCACCAGCACGGGATAGTCCACGCCGGGCTCGCGCGCGATGCGCGAGAGGACCTCCGCGCTGTCGGCCATCTGCGGCACCCACTTGGGCGACACGAAGGCGCCGGCCTCCACCGCGGGCAAGCCGGCCGCGGAAAGGCGATCGACGAGTGCCACCTTCACTTCGGTCGCGATGACCTGCTTCTCGTTCTGGAGACCGTCGCGCGGCCCCACCTCGACGAGGCGCACGCGCGGCGGCATGGCAGGCCCAGTCACTTGGCCGCCGCCGTGAACTCGACGAGGTCGGCCCCCTCGGTGACCTGCTCGCCCACCGCGAAGCGGAAGCGCTCGAGCCTCCCGGCCACGGGTGCGGTGATGGTGTGCTCCATCTTCATCGCCTCGAGGATCAGCAGCGGCGTGCCCTTGGCGACGTCGGTGCCGGCATCCGCGAGCCACGCGATCACCTTGCCGGGCATCGGCGCGGCAAAGCCGCCATCCACGCCATGGGCCTCGCCCGCCGCAGCCAGCGGATCGACGAAGAGCAGCGGATACGCCGCCCCGCCCACGAACACGTGGCGGCGCTCGCCCTGCGCGATCACGTGGGCCTCGCAGCGGCGGCCGTCCACCGACAACACGAGGCCGCCGTCGTCGCGAACGCGCGCGCTCACGTGGGCACGGTCGTCGTCGACGGTAACGACATAGCCGTCGCCTGCGTATTCCACGAGCACGGCGCGCTCGACGTCGCCGTCGCGGAACACGAGGCGGCGCTGCCAGAGCCCGTTGAGGCGGAAGGCATCGCCCGCGGCCCAGGGGGACCATGGATCGCTGCCGTCACCGGCCCGCCGCATCGCGCGGCGCGCCTCGCCATCGAGCAGCGCAACCGCGGCCGCCTGCAGCGCCACGGCAGGGGCAGGACGATGCGCCGGAAAGAGCACGTCGCGCTCGCGCTCGATGAGTCCCGTGTCAAGGTCGGCAGCGGCGAACGCGGGGCTCGTCACGAGGCGCCCCAGGAACTCGATGTTGTTGGCCACGCCCACGATACGGTAGTCGGCGAGCGCGGCGTGCATGCGCGCAAGGGCGCGCTCGCGCGTGTCGTCCCACACGATGAGCTTGGCGATCATCGGGTCGTACCACGGCGTGATCTCGTCGCCCTGCTCCACGCCGGAATCGATGCGTACATGCGGCGATGCCGCCGGCGGGGCGAGATGCACGAGGCGCCCGGTGGACGGCAGGAAGCCGCGATCCGGATCCTCGGCGTAGATGCGCGCCTCGAGCGCGTGACCGCGGATGGCAAGGTCCTCCTGTGCGAGCGGCAACGGCTCGCCCGCAGCCACCCGCAACTGCCACTCGACGAGGTCCTGCCCGGTGATCATCTCGGTGACCGGATGCTCCACCTGCAGGCGCGTGTTCATCTCCATGAAGTAGAAGCGACCCGATTGATCGGCAATGAACTCGACCGTGCCGGCACCGACGTAGCCCACCGCACGCGCCGCCGCCACGGCGGCCTCGCCCATTTCGCGCCGCCGCTCGGGCGACATCCCCGGTGCGGGCGCTTCCTCCAGCACCTTCTGGTGACGCCGCTGCACGGAGCAATCCCGCTCGAACAGATGCAGGCAGTGTCCGTGCGTATCGGCGAAGACCTGGATCTCGATGTGCCGCGGCCGCGTGACGTATTTCTCCACCAGCACGTGATCGTCGCCGAAGCTCGACAGTGCCTCGCGCTTGCACGAGGCGAGCGCACTCGCGAACTCCGCGGAGGCGGCGACGATGCGCATGCCCTTGCCGCCGCCTCCCGCAGAAGGCTTCAACAGCACGGGGTAGCCGATGCGGTCGGCCTCCTTCTGCAGGAAGGTCGCCCCCTGCTCGTTGCCGTGATAGCCCGGCACGAGCGGCACGGGAGCGCTCTCCATGAGCGCCTTGGCCGCGCTTTTGCTGCCCATCGCGCGGATGGCCGCCACCGGCGGCCCGATGAACACGATGCCCGCCGCGGCACAGGCGGCAGCAAAATCCTCGTTCTCCGAGAGGAAGCCGTAGCCCGGGTGGATCGCCTGCGCGCCGGTGGCGCGGGCGGCATCGATGATCTTGTGGATGACGAGGTAGCTCTCGCGCGCCGGCGGCGGCCCGATGGGCACCGCCTCGTCGGCGAGGCGCACGTGCCGCGCGCGGGCGTCGGCGGCGGAGTACACGGCGACGGTGCGCACGCCCATCCGGCGCGCGGTGCGGATCACGCGACAGGCGATCTCGCCGCGGTTAGCAATGAGGATCTTGGTGAACATGCTACATGCGGAAGACGCCGAAGGACGTCTTCTCGATGGGGGCGTTGAGGGAGGCCGACAGCGCAAGCGCCAGCACGCGACGCGTTTGCGCCGGATCGATCACGCCGTCGTCCCAGAGGCGGGCCGTGGCGTAGTACGGATGGCCCTGCGTTTCGTACTGCGCGCGAATGGGCGACTTGAAAGCCTCTTCCTCTTCCTTGCTCCACGCCTTGCCCTGCTTCTCGAGGCCGTCGCGGCGGACAGTGGCGAGCACCGACGCCGCCTGCTCGCCACCCATCACCGAGATGCGTGCGTTGGGCCACATCCAGAGGAAGCGTGGCGAGTACGCGCGCCCGCACATGCCGTAGTTGCCGGCGCCGAAGCTGCCACCGATGATCACGGTGAACTTGGGCACGTTGGCGCACGCCACGGCCGTGACCATCTTGGCGCCATGCCGCGCGATGCCCTCATGCTCGTACTTGCGGCCCACCATGAAGCCAGTGATGTTCTGCAGGAAGAGCAATGGAATGCCGCGCTGCGCACACAGCTCGATGAAGTGCGCGCCCTTCTGCGCCGACTCCGAGAAGAGGATGCCGTTGTTCGCCACGATGCCGATCGGATAGCCGTGGATGTGCGCGAAGCCGGTGACGAGCGTGGCGCCGTAGCGCGCCTTGAACTCGTCGAGCACCGAGCCGTCGACGATGCGGGCAATGACCTCGCGCACGTCGTAGGGCTTGCGCGTGTCGCTCGGGACGACGCCGTAGATCTCCTCCGGGTCGTACAGCGGCGGCACGGGCTCGGCCAGCGGCAGGTCGATCCGCTTGCGCGCATTGAGGTTGCCCACGATGCGGCGCGCGATGGCCAGCGCGTGGGAGTCGTTGTCGGCGAGGTGATCGGCAACCCCCGAGATGCGCGTGTGGACATCGCCGCCGCCCAGCTCTTCCGCAGTCACTTCCTCGCCGGTGGCGGCTTTGACGAGCGGCGGACCGCCCAGGAAGATGGTGCCCTGGTTCTTGACGATGACCGTCTCGTCGGACATCGCCGGGACGTAGGCCCCGCCCGCCGTGCAGGAGCCCATCACCACCGCGATCTGCGGAATGCCCTCGCCCGACATGGTGGCCTGGTTGTAGAAGATGCGGCCGAAGTGATCGCGGTCGGGGAAGACATCGTCCTGGGCCGGCAGGAAGGCGCCGCCGGAATCGACGAGGTACAGGCACGGCAGGCGGTTCTCGCGGGCGATCTCCTGCGCGCGCAGGTGCTTCTTCACCGTCATGGGATAGTAGGTGCCGCCCTTGACGGTGGCGTCGTTGGCCACGATCACGCACTCGCGGCCGGCGACCCGGCCGATCGCGGTGATGACCGATGCCGCGGGCACGTCGCCGCCGTACATGCCGTAGGCCGCGAGCGGCGAGAGCTCGAGCAAGGGCGAGCCGGGGTCGACCAGGGCGTCGATGCGCTCGCGCGGCAAGAGCTTGCCGCGGGCGAGGTGCTTCTGCCGGGCGTCGTCGCTGCCACCGCGCCACACCGTGGCGGTCTTGGCGTGGAGGTCGGCCACGAGCTCGCGCATGTGCGCGGCGTTGGCGCGGAAGTCGTCGCCGCGCGGGTCGAGCTTGGACTTGAGGGCGCTCACCACAATCCTCCGGCGCTCAGGCAGAGCGCTGTACTTTCAGGATGGCCGAGGCCGTGACGATCGTGGCATCGCGCACCGTGAGCGAGCCGCGCATGAACACGAGCGAGGACGTCTGTCGCGTGATCTGCCCGCGCGCCACCACGAAGTCGCCGGCGCGCGCCGGGGCCAGGAACTGCACGTCGAAGGCAATGGTGATGCAAGGCTTCCTCTCGTTGGCCTCCCAGCCGATGGCCGAGAGCGCGTGATCGAGCAGCGTGCACAACATGCCACCGTGCACGATACCCGCCGGATTGTGATGTCGCTCCTCCGCGAGCAACGCGTATTCCCATCCCTGCGCGCCGCGCTTCGTCCACAGGGGGCCCACGGTGCCGAAGAATCCGGGCAGCGTGCGGGCCTTCCAGCCGTCTTGCGCAGGATCGAACATCGCAATTATGCCTTCGAATGCAGAAGCGCCGTGAGGCGCGCGGCATCGGCCTGCATGGCCGCGGCCATGGCCGCGCAGCGGGCCGCATCGAGCTGCTCGGCCACGCCGGCCGCTACCAGCGTGTGGGTGACGGCGCCATGCGTGTCGAACACCGGCACGGACAGCACGGCCACGCCGCTGATGTAGTTTCCGCGATCGAGGGCAAAGCCCTTCTTGCGCACACGATCGACCTCCTTGTGCCAGACGTCCAGATCGGGGGGCTCCTGCCAGCGCAGTGCACGAAAGCGCTGCTCGATCTCGCTCCACGGCGCCTTGCTGTAGGCAGCCACCACGCGTCCCGTGGCGCTGATGAGCGCCGGGAAGCGGCTGCCCACGTCCACGTGCAAGCGAAACGGGATCTGCGAATGCGACAGCGCGAGCACGATCATGTGGTCGAGGCCGTCGATCTCCACGCCGATCGCCGTGGCACGCCATTTCTGCGCAATGTCGTCGAGCATCGGCTGGACGGTCATCGCGAAGCTGTTGCTCTGCAACGCGCTCCGCGCGAGCGAGACCATGCCCGAGCCCAGGCTGTAGCGCTTCGTGGCGTCCACCTTCACGAGCGATTCGTCGACGAGCACGCGAAGGATGTGCAGGCTCGTGCTCGGCACCATCGACAGGGCCTGCGCGATGGCCTTGACCCCCAAAGGCTCGGCGCTGCGCCCCAGGAGCCGCAGTATCGCCACCGCCCGCGACACCGCAGGGACCGGGCGAATGCGCCTCGGACTCACAGCGGGAGCGGCTTCGGGGGAACGGGTAACGGGCATCGGCACGGGAGCTTCGCAGACGATGGAACGAATTCTACAGATCCTTGGTATCGTTGTCTATATACAATCAATCGTTCTATTTGACAATTACGATCGGGCCCGTCAACATCACGCCGTTGCCTCGAGCGCTTGCCCGCACCGTGTCCAAGCTCACCGACTACCTCTCCTACGCCGACGCCCAACGTCATTGCACGCCCGCCGCGCTGTGGGCGTTGTTCGACGGGACCCGCGAGGCCTTCAACATCGCCCATGAGTGCATCGATCGGCACGTCGACGGCGACCGCGTCGCGGTGATCCTCGCACACGCCGATGGCCGCGACGAGGTGCTCACGTTCGCCGACCTCGCCCGCCAGTCGTCGCAGTTTGCGCACCACCTTGTCGCGCAGGGAGTACAGGCAGGCGACCGGGTGGCCGTGATGCTGGAGCCGTCGCGTGCGTTCTACGTGGCGATCTTCGGGGCGCTCAAGATGGGCGCCATCGCCGTACCGCTGTTCACGTTGTTCGGACCCGATGGCGTACGCCTGCGGGTAAGCGACTGCGCGCCGAAGGTGCTGGTGGTCAATGCCGAGAAGGCGGCGCTTGCGGAGGACATCGCCGGCCCGCGGGCGGTGGTCGCCGACGATGCCTTCGTGCGGTCCCTCGCCTCCTATCCCGCGCACTTCACCCCCGCCACGCGCGGCGACGACGTCGCCATCTACCAGTACACCTCGGGCACCACGCGCGAGCTACCGGAGGCCGTCAGGCACACGCACCGCTCGCTCGTCACGCTCATGCTCGCGGCGCTATACGGCACGGGGCTGCGCCCGGGTGACCGCTACTTCTGCCCATCGTCGCCGGCGTGGGGTCACGGGCTGTGGCATGGCACTCTCGCCCCCCTGGCGCTGGGCATCACCATCGGGGCGTTCTCCGGGAAGTTCGACGCCGAGCGCCTGTTGCGCGCGCTGTCGGAGCATCGCTTCACGAACCTGTCGGCGGCAGCCACGCACTACCGGATGATGCGTAACAGCGGCGCGGCACCCCGCTATCGCTACGCTCTGCACAAGCTCTCCTTCACCGGCGAGCCCATCGACAGCGAGACTGCCGCCTTCGCGCACGACACCTTCGGCCACCCCGTGTGCAGCATGTACGGCACCACCGAGATCGGCGTGATCCTCGTGAACTACCCGGGGGCGCCCGACTTCCTGGTCAAGCCGGGATCGCTCGGCAAGGCCGTGCCCGGCGGCAAGGTCGAGGTGCAGGATGCGCAAGGCAGGCCCTGCCCGACAGGCGAGACGGGCGAGCTCAAGGTGTGGCGCAGCGGGCAGTGGATCGCCACCAAGGACCTCGGGCGCGTCGACGACGACGGCTACTTCTACCACGGCGGCCGCGCCGACGATGTCATCATCTCCGCCGGCTGGACGATGAGCGCGGTGGAGATCGAGGACGCGATCCTCAAGCATCCCCACGTGCGTGAGGCGGCCGCCATCGGCGTGCCGGACGCGCTGCGCGGGCAGGTCGTCAAGGCCTTCGTGGTCGCAAGCCGCACCGGCGACGACGCGTTCGTCAAGGAAATCCAGGACCTCGTGCGTACCCGCCTCGCGGCCCACGAGTATCCGCGGCACGTCGCCTTCGTGGCCGAGCTGCCCAAGACCCCTGCCGGCAAGGTGCACCGCAAGGTGCTGCGCGAGCGCGAGCTCGCGGCGCTGGCCGCATCCCATTGAATCGCACCCGGAGGAGAACGACATGCTGACCGCGCAGACACCGCGCACGCGCACGATCGAGCGCGAGTTTCCCAAGATCACGCAGGCCGGGCTGGACGAGCTGCGCCAGCGCATCGGCGTGAAGATCGGCACCACCGCGGAGCCGTGGTGCCACGAGGCCACCCGCGACAACATCCGCCACTACGCGCACGGCATCGGCGACGACAACCCGCTGTGGTGCGAGCCCGACTACGCCGCCACCACCCGCTACGGCGGCATCGTCGCACTGCCGAGCTTCCTCTTCGCCACGAGCCGCATCGTCTCCGGCTACGTGGGCGGGCTGCCCGGGGTGCATGCCATGTGGTCGGGGGCCGACTGGAACTGGCACCAGCCCATCCAGCGCAACGACGAGATCTCCACCGAGTCCTACCTCAAGGACCTCGTGGAGCACGAGACGCGCTTCGCGGGACGCGCCGTGCAGCAGATCTATCACGTGGACTTCTTCAACCAGCACGGCGACAAGGTGGCCGACGCCGACAGCTGGTGCTTTCGCACCGAGCGCGATCACGCGCGGGAGAAGGGCACCAAGTACAAGGAAGTGCGCGCCCGCGAGCCGCGCCGCTACACCGACGACGAGCTGCGCAAGATCTACGACCTGTACGCGAGCGAGGAGATCCGCGGCAAGCGCACCCGCTACTGGGAGGACGTGCGCGAGGGCGAGGACCTGCCCACCATGGCCAAGGGACCGATGACCGTCACCGGCTTCATCGGCTACGCCCAGGGTTGGGGCGGCCTGTACATCCGCGCGAACAAGCTCGCGTGGAAGCTGATCGACGCGCATCCGGGCGTGGGCATCAAGAACCGCTTCGGCATTCCCGACGTGCCCGAGCGGGTGCACTGGGAGGAAGACTTCGCCCTCGAGGTGGGCGCGCCGGGTGCCTATGACTACGGCCCGGAGCGCTGCTCGTGGCTCACGCATCACCTCACCAACTGGCAAGGCGACGACGGCTTCCTGCGCAACGCCACGTGCAAGATCCGCCGCCACAATCCGGAAGGCGACCTGCTCTTCGTCAAGGGCCGCGTCACGCGCAAGTACGTGGACAACGGCCGGCATCTGGTGGCGATCGAGCAGGAAGCCCACAATCAGGACGGCGAGCTGTCGGTCCTGGGCACGGGCATCGTCGAGTTGCCGTCGCGCGGCTAGGGATACACGGCCATGGGCGCGCTCGACGGCGTGCGGGTGCTCGACCTCTCCCGCGTCCTCGCCGGCCCGCTGTGCACGCAGATGCTGGCGGACCACGGGGCAGACGTGATCAAGATCGAGCCGCCGACCGGCGACGAGACGCGGCAGCTCGGCCCGCCGTTCGACGAGGCCGGGGATGCGGCGTACTTTTCGGCCATCAATCGCGGCAAGCGCGCCATCGCGCTCGACCTTGCGCAGCCGGAAGGGCGGGACGTGCTCCTGCGCCTCCTCGATCGCGCCGACGTGCTGGTGGAGAACTTCCTTCCCGGCACGATGGAGCGCTGGGACATGGGCTACGACGCGCTCGCGCGCCGCTACCCGCGCCTCGTCTACTGCTCGATCACAGGCTTCGGCGCCGACGGCCCCCTGGGCGGACTGCCGGGCTATGACGCGGTCCTGCAAGCCACGTGCGGGCTCATGAGCGTGAACGGCAACGCGGACACGGGCCCGATGCGTGTGGGCGTGCCGGTCGTCGACCACCTGACGGGCTACGCCGCTTGCACGGGCATCCTCATGGCGCTCCTGGCGCGCGAGCGCACGGGCCGCGGAGAGCGTGTGGAGGCCACGCTTTTCGACACGGGCCTATCCCTGTTGGTGCCACATGCCGCCAACTGGTTCGTGTCCGGACAGGCGCCCCGCCTGCTCGGCAGCGCGCATCCCAACATCGCGCCCTACGAGAAGTTCCGCGTGGGCAGCGCGGAGATCTTCCTGGCCGTGGCCAACGACGGCCAGTTCCGCAAGCTCTGCACCTGCCTCGCCGCGCCCGCGCTTGGGGACGACGCT
>CALFEY010000385.1 GCA_937958295.1 uncultured Pseudomonadota bacterium | reverse complement strand
CATGCCCCAGTCCACGATGTTCGACAGCGCATTGAGATACGCGCCGCGATGGTGGTACACCACGCCCTTGGGCTTGCCCGTGGTGCCCGAGGTGTAGTTGAGCGCGATGGCGTCCCACTCGTCGAGAGGCGGCTCCCAGGCAAAGGCGGGATCGCCACCCGCCAGGAAGGTCTCGTAGTCGGTCTCTCCCAGGCGGTCACCGCCGGGACCTTCGCAATCCGCCACGTCGATCACGTGCAGCTTGCGCGGGAGCCGGGCGAGTGCCGCGCGGATGACCGGCGCGAACTCGGTGTCGGTGAGGAGTACCGTCGCCTCGCCGTGTTCCAGCATGAACGCCAGCGCCTCGGCATCGAGGCGGGTGTTGAGGGTGTTGAGCACCGCGCCCGTCATCGGCACCCCGAAGTGCGCCTCCACCATCTCGGGGGTATTGGCGAGCATCGCCGCCACGGTGGCACCCGGCCCGATGCGGAGGCGCGCGAGCGCCGAAGCGAGGCGACGGCTGCGGGCATAGGTTTGCGCCCAGGTGTAGCGGCGGCGGCCATGCACCACCGCGAGCCGCTCGGGCCATATCTCGGCCGTGCGCGCGATGAACGACAGCGGTGTCAGCGGTGCGTGGTTGGCCGGATTGCGATCGAGGTCCTGCGCGTAGGGATTCATGGTTCCGCTCCTCCACGGAATGTCCCGGTGTTGGCGCGACCGATCCTAGCAAACCGCCCGTCGCCCATCCTTAACGCAGCGCAAGGGCGCCTGCGGTTCATGGCAACATACGCCGCCATGGGACACCGCCTCTCGAAAATCGTTACCCGCACCGGCGACGCCGGGACCACCGGCCTCGGCGACGGCTCGCGCACGGCCAAGGACTCGCCGCGCATCGCCGCGATCGGCGCCGTCGACGAGCTCAACTCGCACCTGGGCGTGCTGCTGGCCGAGGGCCTGCCGCCGCCGGTCGCCGAATGCCTCACCGCTGTACAGCACGACCTGTTCGACCTCGGCGGTGAGCTGTCCATTCCCGGCTACGAGTCGATGACGGAGGCGCACGTGACCCGCCTCGAGGAGGCAGTGGAGCACTTCAATGCCGATCTCGCCCCGTTGAAGGAATTCATCCTGCCGGGCGGCACGCGAGCCGCCGCGCAGGCTCACGTGGCGCGCACGGTGTGCCGCCGCGCCGAGCGGGCGCTCGTGACCGCCGCGGCGAGCGAATCCATCACCACGCCGGCCCGCGTGTACCTCAACCGCCTGTCGGATCTCCTCTTCGTGCTGGCCCGTGCGCTGAACCGGGCCGAGGGCCGCCCTGACGTGCTCTGGCGCAAAGAGCGCTGATGGCCGTCACCTCCCCCCAGGACAGGAATGCGCGCGTGGGCGCGCTTCTGGCGCGCGTCGCGTTGGGGGACCAGGCCGCATTCGCGGAGTTCTACGAAGTCACGTCGTCGCATCTGTACGGCGTCGCGCTGCGTATCCTAAGAGACGGTCCCGCCGCCGAAGAGATTCTCCAGGAAGCGTACGTCAACGTCTGGCACCACGCTGCCTCGTACGAGGCAGCCAAGAGCCAGCCGATGACGTGGCTCACCTCCATCGTGCGCAATCGCTGCCTCGACCAGTTGCGCCGGCGCGAGATCGACACGATTTCGCTCACGCCCGACGACGATGACGCCGCTGCCTACGACCCTCCCTCCGACGCCATGACGCCCGGCGAGATGCTCCTCGCCGGCGCCGCGGCGCGGTCCGTGCGCGACTGCGTCGAGACGCTCGACGCCGGTCCGCGGCAAGCTATTGCCCTCGCCTTCTACCAGGGCCTGTCGCATGCGGAGCTTGCCACGCACCTGCGCCAGCCCCTCGGCACCGTGAAATCGTGGGTGCGGCGCGGGCTCGAGCGCCTCAAGAGCTGCCTCGACCGCGCGGGGTTCGGGAGGGACGCATGAACCTGTCGCGTCCCGACCGCCTGGCGCGCCTCGACGCGCTGGCCGCTTCCTATGCCCTCGGCACGATGCCCGCCCGGGCGCGGGCGCGGCTCGCGCACGTGGCGCGCACGGACACCGTCGTCGCAGCCACCATTCGCACCTGGGAGCAGCGGCTGTCGCCGTTCGCCGAGGCCGCGCCGCCCATCACGCCGCCGCCGCGCGTGTGGAAGCGCATCGCGCTGCGGCTCGGGCTCGACGCGGTGCGCCCGAGCGAGCGCGGCCCCTGGTGGTCCCGGCTCGGCCTGTGGCGCGGCCTCGCCGTGGCGAGCTTCGTGGCCGTGGCCGCCCTGGGCACCACCCTGTGGATGCAGCAACAGCGGGCCGACGAGCCCATCGTGGTGGTCCTGGCCGGCCAGGACGCACGTCCCGCCCTGCTCGCCACCCTGGACCGCAACAGCCGCGTGATGACCGTGAAGACCGTCGGCGGCGCGCCCGTGCCGGCCGACCGCGCGCTCGAGCTCTGGATGCTGCCCGAGGGGGCGCCGCCCCGCTCCCTCGGCGTGCTGCCGGCGAGCGGCGTGGGTCGCGTCACACTGCCGGCGCTGCCCGACGTGGCCTTCGCCAATGTGCCCGCCCTTGCGGTCAGCCTGGAGCAATCCGGCGGCTCGACGACGGGTGCCCCACAGGGGCCCGTGCTGTACACCGGCCGCGTCGAGCGGTTCTACTAGCGGCCGCCCGGCACGCGTTCCCAAAAAAGAGGCCGGCCACCTCGCGGTGCCGGCCGTTGGGGGACAAAACCTGGCGTGGGGGTCAGCGGGCGCGGAAGGTCGTGGGCACGAAGCCGCCCTGGTCCTGGCGCGCGACGCGCGTGCGCTTGCCCACCACCTCGATGGAAGCCGGCACGATCGCCACCTCGATGGGGGCAGGCGCGGCGCGGCGCGCGACCGCAGTGGCGTCGCTGCCGGGGCTGAGCGCGACCGGGCCGGCTACGAGGAGGCCCAGGGTCGCCACGGTGGCGAGCGCCGCGAGGGCGCCGAGCATCGGCTTGATCGCGCGGTCGCGCTTGCTGGGGCGGAATTCGATCGTCGTGTAGTTCATGGTGTTTCCCTCGTCTCGTCACTCGAAGTGCGCTGGCGTTTTCTTGGCGCTTGTCCCCCTTGGATGCAGCGGGATCCGGATTTGGATTCACCGCCTTGCAAGGGCGAGCGGATGGCGTGGACGAGATCGTAGGGGGGCGCCGTCCGCGCCTCAACGGGCACGCGACGAAGCGCGAAAAAGGCGGGGTCAAGCCTCCGCCGGCCGGATGAAGCGGTCCCGTCGACTAGGGCCGCTTCTTCAGTCGATAACCGTCCGGCTGGTCTTCCATCTCCCAGCCGGCTGCGGCGAGCTCGCCCCGCAGCCGGTCGGCTTCGGCCCACTGCTTCGCCTTGCGAGCGGCCGCACGCGCCTCCGCCAGCGCGGTGACGGCCGCGGGGACGTCGTGCTCCACGGGCTTCCACTGCGCGAGGCGCAGGCCGAGCACCTCGTCGAAGCGCTGCAGCGTGCTCCGCTTGACCGCAGGCGGCCGGTCGCCGCGGAGCACTTCCCACGCCACGGCAAGCGCGCGCGGCACGTTAAGATCGTCGTTGATCTCCTGCGTGAAGCGGGCGAGATACGCCGCGTCGGCGGCGGTCGAGGCGTCCTGGGGCAAGGCGAAAAAGCCGTTGCGCATGCGGTCGAGGGCCGTGGCCGCGGCGTCCATCGCTTCCCACGAGAAGCTCATCTGCGTGCGGTAGTGGGCCGTGAGGCACAGGTAGCGGTAGACGAGCGGATCGTAGCCGCGCTCGATGAGCGTCTGCACACGCAGGAACTCGCCCGCCGACTTGGCCATCTTGGAGTCGTTGAGAAGCAGGAAGTACCCGTGCAGCCAGAAGTTGGCCAGGCGCGTGCCCACGCGCGCTTCCGTCTGCGCGATCTCGTTCGTGTGGTGGACCGGAATGTGGTCTTCGCCCCCGCAATGGATGTCGAAGTAGTCGCCGAGGTACTTCTGCGCCATGGCCGAGCACTCGATGTGCCAGCCCGGGAAGCCGCGTCCCCAGGGACTGTCCCACTCCATCTGGCGCTTCTCCTCTGGCTTGCTGAACTTCCACAGCGCGAAGTCGGTGGGCAGGCGCTTCTCGCCGAGTTCCACGCGGCGCCCGGCCTCCAGGCCGTGGATGTCCAACCGCGCGAGATAGCCGTAGTCGTCCTGCTTGCCCGTGTCGAAGTACACCCCGTCGGAGGTGACGTAGGTGTAGCCGTTGCGCTCGATGTCGGCGATGAAGGCGATCTGCTCAGGGATGTGGTCGGTGGCCCGGCACAGGATCGTCGCGTCCTCGATGTTGAGGCGGGCGAGCTGCTCGATGAAGTCCTCGGTGTACAGCTTGGCGATGTCCCACGCCGACATGCCCGTGCGGCGCGCCCCCTTCTCCATCTTGTCCTCGCCGGTGTCGGCGTCGGAGGTGAGGTGGCCCACGTCGGTGATGTTCATCACGTGACGCACCGCGAAGCCGTTCCAACGCAGCACGCGCTTCAGCACGTCCTCGAACAGGAACGTGCGGAAGTTGCCGATGTGCTGGTAGTCGTAGACCGTGGGGCCGCAGGTGTACAGGCCCACGGGTGCCTTGGGATCGAGCGGCTCGAACGGACGCAGCGTGCGCGTGAAGTTGTCGTACAGGGCGAGGGGCGTTGACATGACGCGGCGCATTTCGCGCGTGAGGGATGAGCCGTGGGATGGTAGCAAATCCGCCCGTTGCGGCCGCTCACACGGGACGCGGGCGGCAGGGAAAGGGCGGGGCGTCCGGTAGAATGCGCGGCGCCCGGCATGATTTTGCGCCGAAGGGCTTCCTCCCCGCCGATGCTCGCCTCCCTTCCCCGCAGCGCTTGGTGGCTGATGGCTCTCGTGGCCGCCATCGCCTGGTTCGCACCGCTCGACTCTCGGCACCTGCAGCACCCCGACGAAGGGCGCTACGGCGAGATCGCGCGCGAGATGGCCGCGAGCGGCGACTTCGTCACGCCGCGGCTCAACGACCTCAAGTACTTCGAAAAGCCGCCGCTGCAGTATTGGCTCGGGGCAATCACCTTCGGCGCGTTCGGCGTGAACGAGTGGACGGCGCGCCTGCCGACCGCGCTCGCAGGCTTCCTGGCCGTGCTGGTGGTGGGCTTTGCCGGCGCGCGGCTCTCCGGACCCGAGGCAGGCGCCTACGCCGCGCTCGTGCTCCTGGGCTGCGTGTGGCACGTGGGCATGGGGCACCTTCTGAGTCTCGACGGGCTCCTGGCCTTCTGGATGACGGTGGCGCTGTGCGCCTTCCTCCTCGCGCAACGTGACGGCCTCGCCCGGCCGCAGGTGCGCAACGCGATGCTCGCCTGCTACGCCGCGCTGGCGGCGGCCACCCTCACCAAGGGTCTCGTGGCCCCCGCCGTGGCGGGCGCCACGCTCGTGCTCTACAGCGCGCTCACCCGCGACCTCGGGCCGTGGAAGCGCCTCCATCCGCTCGCCGGAACGGCCGTGTTCATGGCCATCGCGGCGCCGTGGTTCCTGGTGGTCTCGGCGCGCAATCCCGAGTTCGCGCGCTTCTTCTTCGTCCACGAACACTTCCAGCGCTTCCTGTCCGAAACGCACAACCGCACAGGCGAGTGGTGGTACTTCGTGCCCTGGTTCGTGCTCGGGATCATGCCCTGGCTCCTCGTGTGGTTAGTGTCGCTGCCGCGCAGCGTGCTGGCATCACCACGCAATGCCAACGGCTTCTCGTGGGCGCGCTTCTGCCTCGTGTGGGCGAGCTTCATCATCGTGTTCTTCAGCCTGTCGGGGTCCAAGCTGCCGTCGTACATCCTGCCGATGTTCCCGGCGCTGGCGCTCGTGATCGGCTTCGAGCTCACCCGCATGTCCACCCGCGCCCTCACCTTGATCGCCCTGCCCTTGGCCGTGGGCGGCACGGCGTTCGTGCTGGCCTACCTCGTGGGCTGGGACCGCTGGAGCGAAGGCTGGGCGAGCGAGTCCACGCCGCTTCCCATCTACCGCGCCTTCGGGCCCTGGGTGCTGGGCGCCATCGCGGCCTATTCCCTCGGGGGCATTCTCGCCACCGCCTTCTTCCGCCGCGGCACGGCCGCGACGCGCACGTGGGGGGTGGCCGCGCTGTCCTTCTCCTCGCTCATCGGCCTGTCCATCGCCTTCGTGGGCAACGACGCCTTCGCCGTGGTGCGCTCCGCCGCGCCGCTCCTGGCCGCGGCCACCCGCGCGAACGGCGGTCCGCTCGACCCCGCCTATCCCGTGTACCAAATCGGCAGCTACGACCAGACCCTGCCCTTCTACCTGCAGCGACCCACGCCCCTCGTGGAGTATCGCGACGAGATGGCGCTCGGCCTGGACGCCGAGCCCGCCAAGGGCTACGACCTCACGCGCTGGCTCGCCGCGTGGGAAGCCGCTCCGCAGGCCTATGCCCTCTTCTCCCACGACACGGCCGCCGATCTGGCAAAACATGGCGTGCCCATGCGGGTGCTCGTCCGCGATCCCCGCCGCGTGTTCGTCGCCCGCCGCTAGCTCCCCTCAAAACCATGACCCTCACCGCCTTCGCCTTCCTCATGACCGGCGTGCTCCTCAACGCCGGCGCCCAGCTCCTGCTCAAGGCCGGGACCAACGCCCTCGGCGTGATCTCCCTCACGCGAGAGAACTGGTTCGACACCTTCTGGCGCATGGGCACCCAGGGCCATTTCGTGATCGGCGTGGCGTGCTACATGGTGAGCCTCGTGGTATGGATCATGGGCTTGTCGCGCGTGCCGGTGTCGGTGGCCTATCCCATGCTCTCTCTCGGCTACGTCATCAACGCCGTGGCCGCCCACTACATCTTCGGCGAGAGCGTCACGCTGACCAAGTGGCTCGGCATCGGCTTCATCATCGTGGGCGTGTGGCTCGTGGCCCGCGGATAGACTGCAAAGATCATGGCCGACCTGCCCTACCTCCCTTTCGCCCGCCCCACCCTCGACGAGGACACGATCGCCGACGTGGCCGCCGTGCTCCGCTCCGGCTGGATCACGAGCGGCCCCAAGGTGAAGGCCTTCGAGGCAGCGCTCGGCGCGCTCGCGGGCGAGCGCATCGTGCGCGTGGTGTCCTCCGCCACGGCTGCGCTCGAGATCGCGCTGCGCCTGGCGGGCGTCGGCCCGGGCGACGAGGTCATCACGCCATCGATGACCTTCTTCGCCGCACCCAACATGATCGTGAAGGTGGGCGCCGTGCCGGTCTTCGTGGACGTGGAGCCCGGCACGCGCAACGTCGACCTCGCGCGGGTCGCCGCCCGCATCGGCCCGCGGACCAAGGCGATCATGCCCACGCACTTCGGCGGCCTGCCCTGCGACATGGAGGCGCTCTACGCCCTGGCCAAGAAGCACGGCCTGCGCGTGATCGAGGATGCCGCGCTCGCCATCGGCTCCACGTGGCGGGGCCGGGCCATCGGCAGCTTCGGCGACCTCGTGGTGTGGAGCTTCCACCCGAACAAGAACATCACGTCCATCGAAGGCGGCGCGCTCGTGGTCAACGACGAGCGGGAGGCCAAGATCGTCGAGACGCTGCGTTTCCACGGGATCGCGCGGCTCCCCGACGGCACTCGCGACGTGCTCGAGGTGGCCGGCAAGGCGAACCTCCCCGACGTCAACGCCGCCGTGGGCCTGCGCCAGCTCGCCAAGCTCCCGGCCTTCAATGCCCGACGCCGCGCGCTCGCGCGCCGCTACTTCGACACGCTGCGCACCGATCCGCCGCTCACGCTGCCGCATCCGGGCTACCCGGGCGACGAGGACGGCCACAGCTTCAACATGTTCGCCCCGCTCCTGCCGCTCGACCGCCTGCGCATCACGCGCGCGCAGTTCCGCGCGGAGCTCGAGGCACGGGGCATCGGCACGGGCATCTCGTACGAGGCGGCCCACCTCACATCGGCCTTCGCGCGCTTCGGCTATCATCGCGGCGACCTGCCGCACACCGAGCACATCGCGGACACCACCGTGACCTTTCCCCTCTTCCCGACGATGACCGAGGCCGACGTCGACCGTGTCTGCACCGCGTGCGCCGAGGTGCTGGCCGCGCACCGTCGCTAGGCAGGCGACGCCGGGGCCGCTTCTCACGTGACTCCCAAGCTCTCGGTCGTCATTCCCGTCTACAACGAGGAAGCCGGGCTCGCCGCGCTCTTCGGCCGCCTGTATCCCGCCCTCGACGCTCTGGCCGTCCCCTACGAGGTCATCTTCGTGGACGACGGCAGCCGCGACCGCTCCGCCGCCATCCTGAAGGACCAGTACCTCGCGCGTCCGGACGTCACGCGCGTGGTCCTGTTCAATGCCAATCGCGGCCAGCACACGGCCATCATTGCGGGCTTCGAGCGCGTGCGCGGCGAGCGGGTGGTCACGCTCGATGCCGACCTGCAGAACCCCCCGGAGGAGATCGCCGCTCTGCTTGCCGCGATGGACGACGGACACGACTACGTCGGCGGCGTGCGGGCGACCCGCCGCGACGCCTGGTGGCGGCACGCGGCCTCCCGCGCGATGAACCGGCTGCGCGAGCGCATCACGCACATCCGCATGACCGACCAGGGCTGCATGCTGCGGGCCTACAGCCGCGACATCGTGGACGCCGTGGCAGCCAGCCGCGAGGTCAGCACGTACATCCCAGCGCTTGCCTACACCTACGCGCGCAGCCCGTCAGAAGTGGTGGTGGCCCACGAGGAGCGGGCCGCGGGCGAATCCAAGTACTCGCTGTACAAGCTCATCCGGCTGAACTTCGACCTCGTGACCGGGTTCTCGCTCGTTCCCCTGCAACTTTTCTCGCTCTTCGGGATGCTGGTGGCCGCGGGCAGCCTGCTCCTCTACGCAATCGTGGTGATCCAGCGCCTCCTCACGGGCGATGGCTGGGCCGCGCTGTGGGATCGCGACATCCTCGAATTCTTCCTCATCGGCGTGGTGCTCTTCGGCGTGGGCCTCGTGGGCGAGTACGTGGGCCGGATTTACCAGCAGGTACGCGATCGTCCGCGCTACACGGTGCGCGCCGTGCTCGAGCGCGACGCGCTGCGGGAGAGTGCTCCGGTCCCGCGCGAGCTGCCGTGACGGCACGCCCGCCTGCCACCGCTGTGGTGTACGGCTACCACAACGTGGGGGCGCGTTGCCTGCGGGTTCTGCTCGCGCACGGCGTTGACGTGCGGGCCGTGGTCACGCATGAGGACAATCCTGCGGAAACGATCTGGTTCGAGCGGGTGGCCGACGTCGCGGCCGACTACGGCCTGCGCGTGCGCACGCCCGTCGATCCCAACACCCCCGAGGCCGTGGCGGCGCTGCGCGCGGTGGCCCCGGACTTCGTGTTTAGCTTCTACTACCGCCACATGCTGGCGCCCGCGCTGCTCGCGATCCCCGCGCGCGGCGCCCTCAACATGCACGGCTCGCTATTGCCGAGATACCGCGGGCGGGCGCCGGTGAACTGGACCGTGCTGCACGGCGAGCGCGAGACGGGTGCGTCGCTGCACTACATGGCCGCCAAGCCCGATGCCGGCGATCTCGTGGACCAGACGGCCGTGCCGATCCTCCCCGACGACACCGCGCGCGAAGTCTTCGACAAGGTCACCGTCGCCGCCGAGATCACCCTCGATCGCGTGCTGCCCGCGTTGCTCGCCGGCACCGCCCCGCGCACGCCGCTCGACCTCGCGGCCGGCTCCTACTTCGGCGGCCGCACGCCGGAGGACGGCCGCATCGACTGGTCGTGGTCGGCGCGCCGGGTGCACGACCTGGTACGCGCCGTCGCGCCGCCGTATCCAGGCGCCTTCGCGGACCTCGACGGGCACCGGCTGCGGGTATTGCGCGCGCGCGTGGTCGAAGACGGCGACGCGTCAGCAAGCACGCCGAGCCTGCGCTGTCGCGATGGCCGCCTGGAGGCGCTGTGCGGCGCCGGGGGCGTGGTTGCCCTGCTCGATGTCGAGCTCGATGGCCAACGGCTCGACCCGACTGCCGCGGCGCAGGCCCTGCGCGTCCCGCGGCCGCTGCCCGTGCGTGCCGCAACCCAAGCCCCGGCGCCATGAGCGCGCACGAGCCCAACGCGCTCGACAAGCTCGCGGCGGCCGGGCTCGAGAAGGGTCGTCTGGAAGCCCTCACCGACGGCATCATGGCCGTGGCGATGACGATCCTCGTCCTCGACCTCAAGTTCGACGGGACCGAGGCGATCTCCTCCGATGCGCACCTCATCGCTCACCTGCTCGAGATTGAGCGCACCTTCACCGTGTACATCGTGAGCTTCGTGGTGCTCGGCATGTACTGGGTCGCGCACCATCTCCAGTTCCACTTCATCAGGCACGTGGATCGGGGCGTGCTGTGGATCAACCTTGCCTTCATGCTGCTGGTGACGCTGGTGCCGTTCACGACCAACCTGCTGATGGATTACGAGGGCCTGCGGGCCCCGGCCGTGATGTTCGGGCTGAACCAGCTCCTGTTGTCGTGGTCGCTGCTCGTCAACATCAACTATGTCGCGCGGCGTCCGGCGCTGCGCGAGGAGACCCTCACGCCCGAGGTGGTGCACTACATCCACCGCCGCCTGCTGGTGTTCTCCATGGTGCCGGTGCTGTCTATGATCGTCGCGTTCTTCAGCACGCGCGCCGCGCTCTACCTGTATCTGCTCATGTTCCTCGTGCACTTCTTTCCGTTCGCCATCGACAAGGCGATGGCGCGAACGTCCCGGGCGCCGCGCCGCTGACGGGCACGAGCGGCGCGTACGGCGGGGCCTCCCGCCACCGAGCCCGTTGCGCCCCGACGGGTGCCGCCGGCGCCGGCAGGTAGAATGCGGGCGTCCCCGCCCTGCCGGTCCCGCAATGAAACGAGTCCTCATCCTCGGCGTCAACGGCTTCATAGGCCACCACCTGTCCCAGGCCGTGATCGCCGGCGCCGACTGGGAGATCTACGGCATGGACATGCAGACGGATCGCCTGGGCGATCTCCTGCAGGCGCCGCGCTTTCACTTCTTCGAAGGTGACATCACGATCAACCGCGAGTGGATCGAGTATCACGTGAAGAAGTGCGACGTCGTGCTTCCCCTCGTGGCGATCGCCACGCCCGCCACCTACGTCCGCGATCCGCTGCGCGTGTTCGAGCTCGACTTCGAGGCGAACCTGCCGATCGTGCGGGCGTGCGTGCGCTACGGCAAGCGCATCGTCTTTCCGTCCACCTCCGAGGTGTACGGCATGTCGCGCGACGCGCAGTTCGACTCGGAGACCTCCGAGCTCGTGCTCGGGCCGATCAACAAGCCCCGGTGGATCTACGCGTGCGCCAAGCAGCTCATGGACCGCGTGATCCACGCCTACGGCATGCAGCAAGGTCTCGACTACACGCTGTTCCGCCCCTTCAACTGGATCGGCGCCGGGCTGGACTCGATCGATACCGCCAAGGAGGGGAGCTCGCGCGTGATCACGCAGTTCTTGGGCCACATCGTGCGCGGCGAGCCCATCAAGCTCGTGGACGGCGGCACGCAGAAGCGCGCGTTCACGTACATCGACGACGGCATCGCGGCGCTGATGAAGATCGTGGCCAACGCGAACAGCGTGGCCACCGGCCGGATCTACAACATCGGCAATCCCGCCAATAACTGGTCGGTGCGCGAGCTCGCGGTGAAGATGCTCGAGATCGCGCGCCGCTACCCCGAGTACGCCGAGAGTGCGGCCAAGGTCTCGCTCGTCGACACCACCGCCGATGCCTATTACGGCAGCGGGTACCAGGACGTGCAGAACCGCGTGCCCAAGATCGACAACACGATGCGCGACCTCGACTGGAAGCCCGTGGTGGCGATGGAGGACGCGCTCGTGCGCATTTTCGAGGCCTATCGCGGCCAGGTCGCCGAGGCCCGCGGGCTCATCGGCGCCGGCGAGGCGCCCCGGTCGTAGGATTGCCTCGCGTGCGCGAACATGCGCACGCGGCCGCACCCGATCCCCTCGCCACAATGCACCTCGCCCTCAAGATCGACGTGGACACGTGGCGCGGCACCCGCGAGGGCGTGCCGCGCCTGCTCGACATCCTGCACCGGCACGACGTGGCCGCCACGTTCCTGTTTTCTCTCGGGCCCGACCACACCGGGCGAGCGATCAAGCGCGTGTTTCGGCCGGGCTTCGTGGGCAAGGTACGGCGCACGTCGGTGGTCAAGCACTACGGCATGCGCACGCTGCTCTACGGCACCGTGCTGCCCGGCCCGGACATCGGCCGCCGCGGCGCGGCCATCATGCAGTCGGCGCGCGACGCCGGGCACGAGACGGGCATCCACTGCTGGGACCACATCCGCTGGCAAGACGGCGTCGTCCGTGCCGACGCCGACTGGACCTTCGCCGAGATGGAGCGGGCCTGCGCACGCTACACCGACATCTTCCGCGAGGCGCCCCTCACGCACGGCGCGGCCGGCTGGCAGATGAACGTGCACGCGCTGCGCCTCACCCAGCGCCTGGGCTTCGACTACTGCTCCGACGGCCGCGGCACGCATCCGCACCTGCCCATGTACAACGCCGAGCCGATCCGCTGCCCGCAGATCCCCACCACGCTGCCCACGCTCGACGAGCTCGTGGGGCTGGATGGGGTCACTGAGGAGAACGTGGCGGCGCACCTGCTCGAGCGCACCCGCGAGCCGCTCGCCCCGCAGGTGTACACGCTGCATGCCGAGCTCGAAGGCATGCGCCTGGCCTCCGCCTTCGAGCAGTTGATCCTGGGCTGGAAGGCGCAGGGATGGACGCTCGGCCCGGTGCGCGCGATCTACGACGCTGTGGAGCCGATGGCTCTGCCACGCTGCATCGTGGACAGCGGCACGATACCGGGCCGCAGCGGCACGCTGCTCGTCCAAGGGGAGGAGTTCCTCGAGGACGTCGACTTGGGCGCCGCGGCGTGAGCCGGCGGCGAGCCATTCCCCTTCGCTTGCTCACTCATCGGGAGTCCACATGACCGGAAAGAAAGTTGCCGATTTCACCGCCGACGCCACGGGCGGTCCGTTCACACTTTCCGCCCACAAGGGGAAGACCCTCGTCCTGTATTTCTACCCCAAGGACAGCACGCCCGGGTGTACCACCCAGGGTGCGCAGTTCCGCGACGCGAACGAGGCGTTTGCCGAGGCCAACGCGGTCGTGGTCGGCGTGTCCCGCGACTCGCTCGCCTCACACGACAAGTTCAAGGCCAAGATGGAGTTTCCATTCGCGCTCATCTCCGACCACGACGAGGCGCTGTGCAAGCAGTTCGACGTCATCAAGATGAAGAACATGTATGGCAAGCAGGTGCGCGGCATCGAGCGCAGCACCTTCGTGATCGACGGCAGCGGCAAGCTCGTGCGCGAGTGGCGCGGCGTGAAGGTGCCCGGACACGTCGACGAGGTGTTGGAGTTCGTCAAGACGCTGTAACGCGGCGGCAAGCCCGGTGTCACGCCCGGGCTCGCGGCTGTCCTCTTTGCACCACAATACTCCGGCACTTCCGAGGTTCGTACCACAACCCCTTGTGTGGCGAGCCAAAACCTGTACCATCGAATCGACGGGGACGCCCGGGCGTCGGGTGGCCCCACGAAGCGCCCCAAGGAGGCCCATGGTCGAACGCAAGCTGCGCCCTGCCCCATCCACGCTCCACCTCCTCCCTTCGCGCAAGCCGGCCAAAACCGGCGATGCCGCCGCTGCCAAGCTCTTCGTCCTCGACACCAACGTCCTCCTGCACGATCCCACGAGCCTGTTCCGGTTCGAGGAGCACGACATCTATCTACCGCTCCTCACGCTGGAGGAGCTCGACAACAACAAGAAGGGGGTCTCCGAAGTCGCGCGCAACGCGCGCCAGGTGAGCAGGTTCCTAGACGAGCTCGTCACCGCGCACGGCGAGACGGGCGAGGCCATCACGCGGGGCATCCCGCTGGAAGAGAAATCGAGCGGCGCGGCCACGGGCCGGCTGTTCCTGCAGACGGAGTCCATCGCCACCACGCTGCCGCCCACGCTCGCCAGCGGCAAGGCCGACAACCAGATCCTCGCCGTCGTGATGCACCAGGCGCAGAACCATCCCAAGCGCAGCGTGATCCTGGTGTCCAAGGACATCAACATGCGCATCAAGGCGCGCGCGCTGGGACTGGCGGCCGAGGACTACTTCAACGACAAGGTCCTCGAAGACACCGACCTCCTCTATGCCGGCACGCGCGAGCTGCCCGCGGATTTCTGGGACCGCCACGGCAAGGGCATGGAATCGTGGCAGCAGGGCGGGCACACCTACTATCGCTTGAGCGGGCCGCTCATCCCCACGCTCCTCACCAACGAGTTCCTCTATCAGGAGAAGCCCGACGAGGCCCCCTTCTACGCAATCGTCAAGGAGATCACGGGCAAGAGCGCGCTCCTGTCCACGCTCAAGGACTACTCGCACCAGAAGAACAACGTGTGGGGCATCACCGCGCGCAACCGCGAGCAGAATTTCGCGCTCAATCTCCTCATGAATCCCGAGATCGATTTCGTCACGCTGCTGGGCCAGGCCGGGACCGGCAAGACCCTGCTCACGCTGGCGGCGGGCCTCATGCTCACGCTCGAGTTCAAGGTCTATACCGAGATCATCATGACGCGGGTGACGGTTCCTGTGGGCGAGGACATCGGCTTCCTGCCTGGCACCGAGGAAGAGAAGATGAATCCGTGGATGGGCGCGCTCGAGGACAACCTCGACGTGCTCAACAAGACCGACGACGAGGCCGGCGAGTGGGGCCGCGCGGCCACGCGCGACCTCATCCGCTCGCGCGTCAAGGTCAAGAGCCTCAATTTCATGCGCGGCCGCACCTTCCTCAACAAGTTCCTGGTGATCGACGAGGCGCAGAACCTCACGCCCAAGCAGATGAAGACCCTCATCACGCGCGCCGGCCCGGGGACGAAGGTGGTGTGCCTCGGCAACATCGCGCAGATCGACACGCCCTACCTCACCGAAGGCAGCTCTGGCCTCACGTATGTCGTCGACCGCTTCAAGGGCTGGTCTCACTCGGGACACGTCACCCTGCAGCGCGGGGAACGCTCGCGGCTCGCGGACCACGCGGCGGAAGTGCTTTAGCCGTCGCGCGATTGCACTCGCCGCCCCTCATCGACACCTCGCTCATCCGGAGCGCGCGGCGCTGCTCGCGTTGAGGGCGGCCACATGCCAGTGAAAGGCGCCACGCAACCCTCGGCGACCCAGCCCCTCGATCGGTCGTTGGGGGGTACGGCGGGGGCACCGTCGCCCGGAGCGCGTCCCGCACCGCCGCCTTACTCGTTGGCCGGCGCCTCGGCCGCGGTGAGCATGTCCGCAAGCGTGGTATCGAGCGGCACCATCGCCAGCGGCCCGATCGCCGCCACGAGCCGCGCGTTCGAGCCCACGATCCGCTGCGGCTCGCCTGCCCGCACGAACTGCGGATTGATGCGCACCTCGATGCGATGCCCCGTGAGCGCGGCGAGACGATCCACCATGCCGCGCACCGTGGTGCCCACGCCCGAGCAGAGGTTGAACGTGGCGCCCGCCACGCCCTGCGCGTCCAGCAAGCGCACGTAGGCATCGGCAACGGTGCGCACATCCAGGAAGTCGCGCTCCACATCGATGTTGCCGAGCTCGATCAGGGGCGCGCGCTGGGCGAAGTGACGCACGACCTTGGGCACCAGGTACGGCTCGCGCTGGCCCGGCCCGGTGTAGTTGAACGGCCGCACCGAGACGATGGGGAGCGTCGCTGCGAATAGGCGCGCCATGTGCTCCATCGCGAGCTTGCTCACCGCATAGTGCGAGGCAGGCGCGAGCGGAGAATCCTCGGTGATCGCGGCGTCGCTGCGGCTCGCATACACGGTGGCCGTGCTGGGCAGCAGCACGCCGCGCGCGCCGTGCCCGCCAGCCGCGAGGACCTCGAGCAACGCGAGCGTCCCGCCGAGGTTGGTGCGATAGATGGCCTCGACATCCGCGTGCGCGGGGAAGGCGATGGCCGCGAGGTGGATCACGGTATCGGGCGCGACGCTGCGCACCGCGGCGGCGAGCGCCTCGCGATCGCGCAGATCGGCCACCACCTCGTCGGGGGCGCCCGTCGCGCGCTCGACGAGCGGAAACACGCGATGTCCCCGCGCCTGCAGGCGCTGCGCCAAGTGACCGCCGGTGAAGCCGGCGGCACCGGTCACGAGCACCCGGCGAGGTTCAGAAGGAAACGCCACGATCCACGCGGGCGAGGTCGGCCTCGACCATCGCGCGGCAGAGGGCATCGAGCGGCGTGGCGGCCTTCCATCCGAGCAGGGCCTCGGCCTTGGCGGGATTGCCGAGGAGGAGCTCGACCTCGGCGGGGCGATAGAACGCGGGATTGATGCGCACGCGCACGACGCCCGTCCGCGCGTCCACGCCGGTCTCGTCGACGCCGCTGCCGCGCCACTCGATCTCAATACCCGCGGCGCGGAAGGCGAGCTCCACGAAGGCGCGCACGGTCTCCGTGCGGCCGGAGGCGAGCACGAACGTGTCGGGCTCGGAATGCTGGAGCATGCGCCACATGCCATCGACGTACTCGCGCGCGTGGCCCCAATCGCGCTTCGCATCGAGGTTGCCGAGCTCGAGCACCGCCTGCTTGCCGCGCACGATGCGCGCCACGGCATCGGTGACCTTGCGGGTGACGAACTCGCGTCCCCGCAGCGGCGACTCGTGATTGAAGAGGATGCCGCTGGCACCGAAGATGCCGTACGACTCGCGATAATTGATCGTCATCCAGTGCGCGTAGAGCTTGGCCACGCCGTAGGGGCTGCGCGGGTAGAAGGGAGTCCCTTCGTCCTGCGGGATGGCCTGCACCTTGCCGAACATCTCGGACGTGCTCGCTTGGTAGAAGCGGATGGCCGGGTCTACAGTGCGCACGGCCTCGAGCAAGTGCACCGCCCCGACCCCGGTGGTGAGGCCGGTGGTCACCGGCTGGTCGAAGGACACGCCCACGAAACTCTGCGCGGCGAGGTTGTACACCTCCTGCGGCTGCGCACGCTCGAGCAGGCGCAGCGCCGACCCCGCATCGGTGAGGTCGAATTCGATGCGCGTGAGGTTGGGATGGTCGGCCACCCCCAACTCCTCGATGCGCCAGAAGTTGACCGAGCTGCCGCGGCGAAACGTGCCGAAGACGCGATAGCCGCGAGCAAGCAGGAACTCGGTGAGGTAGGCGCCGTCCTGGCCGGTGATACCGGTGACGACGGCGGTCTTGGTGGAAACAGTGGTCATCGCGCAGGGCACCCGGGGGCCGGAGCGCCTCGCCGCATGCGAGGCCCGGTCAAGGCCGGCATTCTACGGGGGTTGCGGTCAATACCGCCCCTGGCGCGCAACAGCCCTAGGCCACGGCACGCAGCGCGCCCATGTCCGAGCGAATCGTGCGCGCATCGATCGCGCCG
>CALFEY010000384.1 GCA_937958295.1 uncultured Pseudomonadota bacterium | reverse complement strand
GCCGATATCGCCGTCGCCAGTGCCTTGGCCTCGGTCGGGACCGCGGCGTTGATGTCCTCGACCGCCCCGCGGATCAGGGCAGCTGCCAACCTAAGGTACGGGGTGTCGCCCGCCCCACGATCCTCATACATCGCACTTAGCGCCGGAAGCGTTTCGCTGTAGCGCGGCGGAACCGGCACGAGCGCCAGCTCGATCTGGATGTGCATGCCGTGCGGGCGGTGGGCTGGTTGTTGCATGAAACTATGGTTGTGCAACACGTTGGAGAGGTCACGCGATTGCGTGTCGCGGAGTGTCGCGCTCTGTCACGCCTCAAGCAGTCGATTCATCCGACGAACGGAGCGCGCGAAAGAAGATGCGCATTGGAAGCCATTCTTCGCGTGTCGCAGGCTGCCGGAAAGGCGTATGTGAAGACAATTGGCCATGCCGCACAAGTATTTTTCAGAATCTAGGCCCGGTAGCCTGACGGCGTGCCGGCGGTGGTGGGGACCCCGGGCGGCGCGACGAAAGCGAGGAAAAATCGATGGATGCGGCGGGCATGACAGAGCGGGCGACGGGAGCGGATGCAGCAATGCAACATCTGCTATCCCAACCGCTCGGCGAGGGCGAGACTGTGGGCCAGGTGTGCGAGAAGGCCTGGGCGGAGCGGCTTGGGCGTGGTGGGCACTACGCCGGCGTACTCGGCGAGGTCGGACTGCGCGTCGACGAAGAGGGCGGCAAGCCGGTGTTGCTGCTGAACCCGGGCAGTGCAAGGCTCGAGTCATTGTTCGCTGGAACGCGGTGGGCGGGATGTAGGGCGCACCTCGTGCTGCGTGGGGTCGCGGGCGTGAGCAGGAAGCTGACGTCGGGCACGGTTCGCGTTGGCGGCAGGGCTGTCAGGGCGCAGGTGGTGCCGCTCAACCTGGCGGGGGTGTTGCCATGTCGATGATCGTGAATCGGGTTGACGACGGAGCTGATGTCGAGAACAAGAAGTCGCCGCCGCGGCGATGGATCAAGCTCTTCGTGCGCATCGTGCAAAGCGCGAAGGTGGGCATGCGTAGCGACTCGGCACAGCTGCTCTACTACAAATCGCTGGCGCTCGCAGGCAAGCGCGACGAGGGTGGTGCTATCGGGACGGCGGGCGAGGTTTGCTTCGAAGTGCGCAAGCAGGACCTGAGCGCTGAGCTTGGCGAGCTGGTCGCCGCAGGCCTGCTCTCAGTGTCACCCGACGGCGTCTACGCGGTCGTCGAGTTCGAGGAGACGCAGACTGATCCGGAGTCGTCGAAACCTCGCGTTGACAAGTGTCGCGCAAAGAAAGCGAGGAAGCTGGCATTGGCGAACGAAACGGCTGGCAACGTTACATTAACGTTACAGAAACGCGATGTAACAGCAGATTTAGATTTAGATAAAAAGAAAACCTTAACCCCTCTTGTCGCTTCGGCTGAAGCCGCCGCGACCGGCAACGGGGATGAGGGTTTTGTTCTCACCCCAACGGCAACCCCGTCGCAAGCAGTGGCATTGCCGTCCACCTCGCTCGCATCACCACCAACGCCACCCCCGTCGCCAGCTCTTGCCCTTGGCGTTGGTGTTCCCGCCGCAACGCCGCCGCCGGTGTCGCCACGCAACCCCAAGGTGCCACCGGTTCCGTACGAGAGCATCCTCGAGGCCTTCGATCGCATCCTCGCTGCTGACATTGGGCGCGCCCCGCGCGGCATGTCGAGCAGTGGCGCTGAGAGGAAGCGTGTGAGCTCTGTTGGTAAGCGCTGGGAGGAGGTGTTCCTCTCCCGGGAGGGCGTGGTGCCCACGACGCAAGCCGAGGGCCTGCTCTGGTTCGAGGGCTTCTTCCAGCGCATTACCGCGTTTGACTGGTACTGCGGGCGCGATCCCAAATCGAACGGCTGGAAGGCCGACTTTGATTGGCTGATGGCGTCCACGAACTTCACCGCGATGTTGAACAGAATCCGCTCCGGGAGCAAGAAATGAATGCACCGCTGGAAATCGCACAGCCGTTCGCGCCGTGGGCCGAGGAGGCGCTCGTTGGCGCCATGCTGGCCGAACCAATCGAAACCGCCATGCAGATCGGCCACGCGCTACGCGCCGACCATTTCTACGATCCGTTCTGCCGCCTGATCTGGGAAACCTCGCTGGCGATCCTGGACGACCAGCAGATCCCGGACTGCTTCACCTTATTGGCGCGGCTAGATGGCGTGGTCAACCTCGACAAAAACCAGATTCAGGAGCGTCTGCTTGGTATCTTCCATATCAACCCGGGGCGGACCAATTTGGAATCGTGGTCCAAGCTCATCGTCGACAAGGCAATGGAGCGCGGCCTGGCCCGCGTCGGCGAGCGGCTGATGGCGCTCGCCCACGCCCAGAACAAGTCCGCCGAAGAGAAGCTCGAAGAGGCTTCGCGCCTGCTCGCTGAAACGCACTCGAACGTCTCGCCAAACGCGATCGATGAGCCGAACGCGGCTGACATCGTGGCGCAGGCGCTGAAGGTTATCGAGGAGGTTCAGGCTGGGATCACGCGCGGGCTCACCACAGGGATCCGGGCGCTCGACAAGCAAACAGGCGGCCTGAAGGCCGGCGAACTCTACATCCTTGCCGCCAGGCCGAGCGTTGGCAAGACCACGGTGGCAACAAAGATGGTCTCCGCCAACCTGCTCCAGTCGAAACGCGTGCTGATGTTTTCGCTCGAGATGGGCTCAGACAAGATCATGACGCGCATGTTCGCGGCCGAGGGTCGCATTCACATGAACCAACTCTTCAATGGGGTGAAGCTCAGCACCGAAGACCGGGTTCGCCTGAATGCCGCGGCCGAGAAGTTCGCCGGATCCGCGCTGACCATCGACCCGTCGTGCAACCGCAGCGTCCGCGCGATCGGCCGGGCCGCACGGCGCATGATGGCCCGCTCAGGCCTCGATCTCATCGTCGTTGACTACCTTGGCCTGCTCGAGGCCGACCCAGGCGGCAACGGCAAACAAACGCGTAACGAAGAGGTTGCGAAGATGTCGCGGGCCCTGAAGCTCCTGGCGATGGAGCTTCAGATCCCGATCGTCGCGCTCTCGCAGCTCAACCGCAACTCCGAGCACCGCGTCGACAAGCGCCCGACGCTCTCCGACCTGCGCGACAGCGGTGCCGTGGAGCAGGACGCCGACGCCGTGTTCTTCCTGCACCGCGAGAATATCGGCGTGGTGTCGGAGGGCTCTCTAGATGCCACCACCGACGTCGCCGAGATCATCATCGGCAAGCTGCGGAACGGCGCCCGAAACACGGTTTACGTAGAGTTCGACGGTGCCCATAACGACATTCGCGAGACCGATCACCGGCCCGCACCGCCGACCAAGAAGGGCGGCGACAACCCGTTCTTCCAGTAACCTCCGCGCACCTGCAGAAATCCACCTTTTCCCGCCCTCGTCAGTCCCACGTCATCGATCTTTTGCGATATCGTAGATAAATGGTTGACAACACAAAACGACACAAGATATCTTCCGTTTCGTGCAACGAGCACGAAGCGGGGGATAGCGATGGCGGCCAAGAAGTCGGCGGCGGAGAAGAGCCGCGGCAAGCGGCAGGAGCCGAAGACGCGCTCGCGCTCGGCCACGGTCACCGCGGCGACGGGCAGCAAGGTTCCGAGGCTGATGCTAATCGGCAGGGGCACGCTCGAGGGACGCAAGCTCCACGCAATCAGAATCAGGCCCGCGGTGATCGAACGCCTGGCGGAGGTCGCGAGCGGGCCGATGTACCTGGTGGTCGAGATCGCGATCAACAGGCTGATCGCGGAGCTCGAGGCGAGGTCCGACGGACAGATCGAGGTCATCAGGGTGGAACACATACTGCCGGGGTAGCCCTCCGCCTGGTGCTGCTGCAGACGTACGCCGAGCTGGTCGGGTACACCGACAAGGCCGTGCGACGCAAAATCGAAGAGGGTGTGTGGCAGGAGGGCGTGCACTACCGGCGCGCGCCTGATGGTCGTCTATGGGTTGACGTGCAGGGGGTGGAGAGATGGGTCGAGGAGGGTTAGGCGTCGAGCTGCGCGAGCGGTCTATTCGCATCGCGTTCACGTACGCCGGCAGGACCTGCCGTGAAACGCTGCCGCTCGCGCCGACGGAGCCCAACCGCAAGCACGCGATCCGCCTGGTCGCCCAGATCCGCGACGAAATCCGTCACGGGGTTTTCGACTACTCCAAGCACTTCCCCGGCTGCAAGCACGCGCCCCCAACCTCGATCGCGTCAACCATCACGTTCGCGGAGCTCGCGAAGACGTGGCTTGCCGGGCGCGGTCGCTTGGCGCCGGCGACCAGGGCCCAATACGGCAGCTACGTGCGCACGTTGACGTCGCTTATTGGCGCCGAGACCAAGATCGCGACCGTGACCCATGGCCAGCTCGCGAAGCTCGTGGGCGAGCACCCGTGGGCATCACCGAAGAGCTGCAACGACGCCCTCATCGTGTTGCGTGGAACGTTTCGCCTGGCGGCTCGCGACCGGATCTGCGACGACGCCGCGGATGGCATCGAGAACATGCCGCGCGGGAAGAAGAAGCCGGATCCGCTGACGCTGGCGGAGGCGGGCGCGATCGTGACGGACATGGGCAAGCATTACGACGCTCAGATCGCTCGCTACTTCGCTTGGCAATTCGGCACTGGCATGCGGCCGGAGGAGGCGATTGCGCTCCGGTGGTCCGACGTCGATTGGAACAAGGCCACGGCCCGCGTCCAACGTCGGCGTACGTTCCGCGGCGCCGAGCTGGATGGCACGAAGGTCGGGCCGCCCCGTGATGTGGATCTCGTGCCGGCGATGATGGCGCTGCTCGAGCAGCAGAAGGCGTCGACATTCCTTAAAGGGAATGACGCCGACATCTTCGAGAACCCGGTGACCGGGCTGCCGTGGCACAGCGAGCGCCAACAGCGAGAGACTTATTGGCAGCCGACGTTGAAGCGCCTGGGCATTCGCGGCCGTCGCGCGTACACGACGCGGGCCACGTTCGCGAGCGCGCTGCTCGCCGGCGGGGTAGCGCCGGTGTACGTGGCGGACCAGCTTGGCGACAGCCTACGGACGCTGATCAAGGACTACACGGCGTGGCTGCCGGGGGGCGACGGCGGGGCGGCGAGAGCGGCTTCGGCGGCGGCTCTGGGCACCGTAAATCTCCCCGGAATCTCCCCAGCTACCGATGTGTATGGTAGGCGCGATTGGACTCGAACCAACGACCCCCACCATGTCAAGGTGGTGCT
>CALFEY010000383.1 GCA_937958295.1 uncultured Pseudomonadota bacterium | reverse complement strand
ACCCTTTGCCACTTTGCGGTCTCGGCCGCGATGTGCCGGGTGAAGTCGTCGGGCGAGCCCCCCACGGCAATGGCGCCCTGCGCCGCGAGCTTGTCCTTGGCTTCGGGCGAGGCGAGCCACTTGGCCACTTCCGCGTTCACCTTCGCGATCACCTCGGGCGGCGTGCCGGCGGGCGCCAGCAGGCCGAACCACGACGTCGCCTCGAATCCGGGTAGCCCCGCCTCGGCGACGGTGGGCACCTCGGGCAGGGCCGCCGACCGCTGCGCGCTCGTCACCGCCAGCGCGCGCAGCTTGCCGCCCTTGATGAGCTGGAGCGAAGAGGGAAGGTTGTCGAACATGAGTTGCACCTGGCCGCCGGCGAGATCCGCGAGCGCCGGCGCGCTGCCCTTGTACGGGACGTGCGACATCTGCACCCCCGTCATCACCTTGAAGAGCTCGCCCGCGAGGTGAATGGACGTGCCGCTGCCCGACGAGGCGAAGTTGAGCTTGCCCGGATGGGCCTTGGCATAGGCGATGAGCTCCTGCACCGAGTTGACGGGCACCGCCGGATTCACTTCGAGCACGTTGGGCACGCCGGCCACGAGAATCACGGGCGCGAAGTCGCGCACGTGGTCGTAGGGCAGCTTGTTGTACAGGCTCGCGTTGATGGCGTGCGTACCCACCGTGCCCATGAGGAACGCGTAGCCGTCGGCCGGCGCCTTGGCGACGAGCTCGGCGCCGATGTTGCCTCCCGCGCCGGGCCGGTTGTCGACCACGAAGGGCTGACCGAGTGACTGCGTGAGGCGCTGTGCCGCCTCGCGGGCGAGGATGTCCGTGGTGCCGCCCGCGGGGAACGGCACCACGATGCGCACGGGCTTAACGGGATAGGACTGGCCGTGGGCGAGCGCGGCGCAGACGGCGAGCGCCAGCGCGCCGAGCGTGCGGATGATGCGAATCATGGCTCCTCCTTGCGTCGCGTTCTGGGGACGCTCGTGTGGCAAGGCCCGCGTGCCGCGCGGGCGGCGGTCAGTCCACCTTGGCGCCCGACGCCTTCACGATGCGGGCGTACTTCGACAGCTCGTCGGCGATGAACTTCTGGAACTGCTCCGGCGTGTTCGGCGTTGGCTGCGCGCCGTCGGCGACGAGCCTGTCGCGCACGTCGGGCGAATTGAGGATCCTGGTCACGTCGGCATTCCACTTGGCCACGATTGCCGGCGGCGTGCCCGCCGGCGCGAACAGGCCGTACCAGGTCGAGATGTCGAAGCCCGGCAGCCCGGCCTCGGCCAGGGTGGGCAGGTCGGGGACGAGGGGCGAGCGCTGCGCGGTGGTCACCGCGAGCGCCTTGAGCTTGCCGGCCTTGACCTGCGCCATCGCGTTCGCGAGGTTGTCGAACATGAACTGGGTGTCGCCGGCGAGCAGCGCTTGGGTGGCCGGCGCGCCGCCCTTGAACGGGATGTGCACCGAGTCGGTCTTCGTTTCCACCTTGTAGAGCTCGCCTGCAAGGTGCCCGGCACTGCCATTGCTGCCCGAACCGAACGACAGCTTGCCCGGATGGGCCTTGGTGTAGGCGATGAATTCCTTCACGTTGTTCACCGGCGAAGCGGCATTGACCACCAGCACGTTGGGCGTGACGGCGATCAGGGTGATCGGCGCGAAGTCCTTGGCGGCGTCGTAGGGCATCGTCTTGTAAAGGCTCGGATTGACCGCGTGCGTGGAGAGCGCCCCGAGCAGGATCGTGTAGCCGTCGGCCGGCGACTTGGCCACGGCGTCGGCGCCGATGTTGCCTCCGGCGCCGGGCTTGTTCTCTACAACCACCGACTGACCCCACAGATCGGTGAGCTTCTGGGCGATGAGGCGGCCCGCCATGTCGAGGGAGCCGCCCGGAGGAAAGGGCACCACGAGCTTCACCGGCTTGGTCGGATACGCCTGTGCCAGCGCCGCCGGGGCCGCGAGCCCCAGCGTCAGCCCCGCCACGCCGGCCGCGAACGCGGCGGCGCCCCAAAACTGCGCAACCGCGCGCAATGGCTTCCAATTCATGGAACCTCCTCCTTGCCTGTTGTTCGAAATGATTGGTAACGATTCTAGCAAGCACGGTCCCGCATTCCCGTAGCGGGTCCGCGACGCCTCGCGCATAATGAATGGTTGCCATACGCAGTTGCCCGGCGCCCCTGTGCCGCGCTCATTCCGGCCGGTCCGCCGGCCGCTTCCGAGTCCACCCTGCCCGCACGCATGAGCCGAACTGCCGCCATCATCGCCCTTCTCGTTGGAGTTCTCGTAGCTGCCGCGGGCGGCTACTGGTTCGGCACCCAGCGCGCTCCGGCCCCGGCCGTGGCGGCGGCCCCACCGCCCGGTGGGCCCGGCAAGGGCGGCCCAGGTGGCGGGGGAGGCCAGGCGGTGACCGTCGAGGCGACGAAGGTGGTCACCGCGCCCATGCCGCAGACCATCACCGCGGTGGGTAGCCTGCGCTCGGACGAATCGGTCACCCTGCGGCCGGAGAGCGCCGGCCGGATCAGCGCCATCACCTTCCAAGAAGGCCAGCGCGTGGCGAAGGGCACGCCGCTCGTCAAGCTCGATCCCGCCATCCCGCAGGCGGAGCTCGCGCAGGCCCGCGCCAACCTCACGCTCGCCAAGGCCAAGTTCGACCGCGCCGTGGACCTCGCCAACCGCGGCTACATCTCCGGCCAGGCCAAGGACGAGGCCGACAACAACTTCAAGGTTGCGCAGGCCTCGGTGCAGCTCGCCGAGGCCAAGCTCGCCAAGACCGAGCTCGTCGCGCCCTTCGCGGGGATCATCGGCCTGCGCTCGGTGTCGGTGGGCGACTACGTGCGGGAGGGCGCCGACCTCGTCAATCTGGAGGCGATCGATCCGCTCAAGGTCGACTTCCGCGTGCCGGAGAGGTACCTGCGCCAGGTGCAGCCCGGCCAGACGATGCAGGTGGCCCTCGATGCGCTGCCGGGCAAGACCTACTCCGGCAAAGTGATCGCGCTCAATCCGCTGGTGGACGCTGCCGGGCGCGCGATCGTGATCCGAGCCCAGGTGGCCAACCAGGACACTTCGCTGCGCCCGGGCATGTTCGCCCGCGTGCGGCTCATCACGAGCGACCAGGCCAATGCCATGGTCATTCCCGAGCAGTCGCTCGTGCCGCAGGGTACCGAGCAGTTCGTGTTCAAGGTCATCGACGGCAAGGCCTCCCGCGTGAAGGTTGAGGTGGGCCAGCGGCGCGACAGCATGGTCGAGGTGGTCAAGGGCCTCAACGCGGGGGATGTCGTGATCACGGCCGGCCAGCTCAAGGTACGCGAAGGGGTGAGCGTGCAGGTGGTCGAGCCGAGGGCCGCGCCCGAGGCGCCGAAGGGTCCGGCGTCGGCGCCCGCCGGCGACGTGCAGGGCGGCGGCGGGAGCGTGAGTCCCATCAGCCCCGCCGTGGCTTCGCCCAAAGAGGGCGCTCCCGCCCGGCCGCCCAAGACTTAACAGCGTCTAGCGTCGTCCCCAACGCGTTGCGCGCGGAGTCCCGATGAGCCTGCCCGAGATCTGCATCAAGCGCCCCGTCTTCGCGACGGTGCTTTCGCTCATCATCCTGCTGGTCGGCCTCATCTCCTACCAGCGCCTGTCCGTGCGCGAGTACCCGCGGATCGACGAGCCCGTGGTCAGCGTGTCCACCACCTACCGCGGCGCGTCCGCGGAAGTGGTCGAGTCGCAGGTCACCAAGATCCTCGAGGACTCGCTGTCGGGCATCGAGGGCGTGGAGATCATGACGTCGCAGAGCCGCTCCGAGCGCAGCCAGATCAACGTGCGCTTCCGGCTCTCGCGCAACCCCGACTCGGCGGCCGCCGACGTGCGCGACAAGGTCTCGCGCGTGCGCGCGAAGCTCCCCGACGCCGTGGACGAGCCCGTGATCGCCAAGGTGGAGGCCGACTCGCAGCCGGTGCTCTACATCGCGGTGGAAGCGGGCTCGCTCACGCCGCTCGAGGCGTCCGATTATGTTGCGCGCTACATCAAGCCGCGCCTGTCGGTGCTGCCGGGCGCGGCCGACGTGCGCATCTTCGGCGAGCGGCAGGTGTCGATGCGCATCAACATCGACCGCACGCGCTTGGCCGGCTACAAGCTCACGGTGCAGGACGTCGAGGATGCGATCCGCAAACAGAACGCAGAGATCCCCGCCGGACGCATCGAGTCGACCTCGCGCGAGTTCACGGTCGTGGCCGAGACCGACGTGCAAACGCCGGAGCAGTTCGGCCAGATCATCATCGCCAACGTCGGCGGGTATCCCGTGCGCATCCGCGACGTCGGAGCCGTGCAGATCGGCGCCCTCGACGAACGGACCATCTCTCGCTACAACGGCAAGCCATCGCTCAACATTGGCGTGATCAAGCAGGCGGTGGCCAATCCGCTGGAGCTGTCGAAGGGCGTGCGGGCCGAGGTCGAGGAGATCAACAAGAATCTGCCGCCGGGCATGAGGCTCGTGATCGCCTACGACACGTCGGTTTTCATCGACCGCTCCATCGGCAGCGTGTTCGAGACGATCCTGGAGGCGATCATCCTGGTCGTGCTCGTGATCTTCTTCTTCCTGCGCAGCCTGCGTGCCACCATCATTCCGATCGTCACGATTCCGGTGTCCCTCATCGGCGCCTTCGGGATCATGTACGCCTTCGGCTTCACCATCAACACGCTCACGCTGTTGGCGATGGTGCTGGCCATCGGCCTCGTGGTGGACGACGCCATCGTGGTCTTGGAGAACATCTTCCGCCACATCGAGGCCGGGATGTCGCGCCGCGAGGCGGCGATCCAGGGCTCCCGCGAGATCGTGTTCGCGGTGATCGCGATGACGCTCACGCTGGCGTCGGTGTTCGCGCCCCTGGCCTTCGCCACGGGCCGCACGGGTCGGCTCTTCATCGAGTTCGCCCTCACGTTGGCGGGGGCGGTGATGGTGTCGGGCTTCATGGCGCTGACCCTCACGCCCATGATGTGCTCGATCCTCCTTAGGCACCAGACGAAGCACTCGTGGATCTACAACAAGATCGAGGCCGGCTTCAACGCATTCACCAACGGCTATCGGCGGCTGCTGGCGGGCGCCTTGCATCACCGTTGGATCGTGGTCGGAGGCTGGATCATCACCCTCGGCGTAGGCGGGCTGCTGTTCGCCACGCTCAAATCCGAGCTCTCGCCGACGGAGGATCGCGGCGTCGTGTTCGGCCTCGTCACTGCTCCGCAGGGCTCGACGCCGCAATACACGTCCGACCAGCTGCGGCCCATCGAGGAGTTCTACAGCCAGGTGCCGGAGGCTTACGCCTACACGGCCATCTCCGGCTTTCCCACCGTGGTGGACGGCAACGCCGTGCTGCGCCTCAAGCCCTGGGAGGAGCGTACCAAGAAGCAGCAGCGGATCGCCGATGAGCTGCGGCCCAAGTTCGCCTCGATTCCCGGCGCCCTCGCGTTTCCGCTCAATCCGCCTTCGCTCGGGCAGAGCTTCCGCTCCACGCCCATCGAGTACGTGATCATGGCGCAGGTGCCCTACGCCGAGCTGCAGCGGCTGGTCGACCGCTTCTTAGACGAGGTGCGGCGGACGCCGGGCGTGCAGAACCTGCAGACGGATCTTCGCCTTAACACGCCCGAGGTGCGCGTCAACATCAACCGCGACAAGCTGGGCGATATCGGCGTCAACGTCGACACCGTGGGCCGTACGCTGGAGACGATGCTCGGCGGCCGCCAGGTCACGCGCTTCAAGCGTGACGGCGAGCAATACGACGTGATCGTGCAGGTGGCCCCGCTCGACCGCACCACGCCGGCCGACATCAGCGAGATCTACGTGCGCGCCCGGGACGGCAGCATGGTGCAGCTCGCCAACCTCGTGGATGTACGGGAGGGCGTGGCCCCGCAGTCGCTCAACCACTTCCAGCGGTTGCGGGCGGTCAAGGTCACGGGCACGCTTGCCCCTGGCTACACCGTGGATGAGGCGCTGAAGGCGTTCGATGCCGCCGCCCAGAAGACGCTCGCGGGCGTGGCCCAGACGGGCCTCGACGGGCAGTCGCGCGAATTCCGTGCCTCGGGCAGCGAGATCTACTTCGTGTTCGTGCTCGCGCTGCTCTTCATCTATCTCGTGCTCTCCGCGCAGTTCGAGAGCTTCGTCTCGCCGTTCGTGATCATGTTGTCGGTGCCCCTGTCGATGACCGGCGCGCTGTTCGCGCTATGGGCCACCGGGGGCACGCTCAACATCTACAGCCAGGTGGGCCTCATCACGCTCGTGGGCCTCATCACGAAGCACGGCATCCTCATCGTGGAGTTCTCCAACCAGCTGCGCGCCGAGGGCAAGGACCTCGTGACGGCCGTGCTCGACGCCGCCACGCTGCGCCTGCGGCCGATCCTCATGACGACCGGCGCGATGGTGCTGGGCTCGGTGCCGCTCGCGCTTGCCGTGGGCGCGGGCGCGGAGTCGCGCACGCAGATCGGCTGGGTGATCGTGGGCGGCATGTCGTTCGGCACCGTGCTCACGCTCTTCGTGGTGCCGGTGGCCTATACGCTCCTGGCGAAGAAGGCGGTTCCGGTGGGGCATGGCCACGAGGCCAAGCCCGTGGTGCCGCCGGTGGGGCATGTCCCGGCGCCGGGACACGCCGACTGAAGCCCCGGCCGCCCGGTACCGCAACGTAGGAGCCGCGGACCCGGCGAGAGCAGGTTCGACGCCCGCGGCGGCGGACTGCGCCGCCTTCGTCATATTTGACATAGAATCGTCACCCGCCCAAGGCAAACTCTCAAGATTTGCCGCGGATCCTACAGAGGAGACTCCATGAATCGCCCCATCCCCGCCTTCGCGCGCGCCGCGCTGGCTGTTGCCGTTCTCGGCTTTGCCACGGCCGCCAGCGCCCAAACCGAAATCCAGTTCTGGCATTCCATGACGGGCGCCCTGGGCGACCGCGTGGGCGATCTGGCCAAGCGTTTCAACGACAGCCAGAAGAATTACAAGGTTGTACCGGTGTTCAAGGGCACCTACCCCGAATCGATGGCCGCGCTGGTGGCCGCCACGCGTGCCGGCAATCCCCCGCACATGGTGCAGATCTTCGAGGTCGGCACGGGCACCATGATGGCCTCCGGCAAGGCGATCAAGCCGGTGTACGAGGTGATGGCCCAGGCCGGCGAGAAGTTCGATCCCAAGGCCTATGTGCCGGCCGTGGCGGGGTACTACTCCACGCCCACGGGGCAGATGCTCTCGTTCCCGTTCAACAGTTCCACGCCGGTGTTCTACTTCAACAAGGACGCCTTCAAGAAGGCGGGCCTCGATCCTAACAATCCGCCCAAGACGTGGCCCGCCGTGATGGCTGCCGCCGCCAAGCTCAAGGTGGCCGGCGAGAAGTGCGGCTATACCACCGGCTGGCCGTCGTGGGTGCACTACGAAACGTTCAGCGCCTGGCATGACCTGCCGTTCGCCACCAAGCAGAACGGCTTCGCCGGCATCGATCCCAAGCTCGAGATCGTCAACCCGCTGCAGATCAAGCACATCGAGAACTTGGTCGAGTGGAACAAGAAGGGCTATTTCACCTATGCCGGGCGCACCAACGAAGGCGAGGCCAAGTTCTTCAGCGGCGAGTGCCCGATGATGACGTCGAGCTCCGCGGCCTACGCCAACATCAAGCGCAACGCCAAGTTCGACTTCGGCATCAGCACCATTCCCTACTATCCCGATGCCCCTGGCGCTCCGCAGAACACGATCATCGGCGGCGCATCGTTGTGGGTGATGAACGGCAAGAAGGCCGATGACTATAAGGGCATCGCCAGATTCCTTACGTGGCTTTCCAATCCCGAGCTGCAGGCCGAGTGGCACCAGCAGACGGGCTACCTGCCGATCACCACGGCAGCCTACGACATCACCAAGAAGTCGGGCTTCTACGACAAGAACCCCGGCACCAACGTGTCGGTGGAGCAGATGATCGTCAAGACCACCAAGAACTCCAAGGGCGTGCGTCTCGGCAACTTCGTGCAGGTGCGCGACGCGATCCAGGAAGAGTTCGAGGCCGCGCTCGCGGGCAAGAAGACCGCCAAGGAAGCCGTCGAGGCAGGCCAGAAGCGCGGTAACGAGATCATCGAGAAGTTCGCAAAGGCGCAGAAGCAGGGCTGACCCGGTCACGGCGCGAGGCCAAGGGCGTCCGTCTCATCGAGTCGGACGCCTTTTTTCAGCCACCCGCGCGCGCCCTGCGAACCTGTCAAGCGATGGAAAAGCGAGTCCTCTTCCGTTCCCGGTGGCTGCCCTACGCCCTGGTCGCGCCGCAGATCGCGATCACGGTCGTGTTCTTCTTCTGGCCGGCAGCGCAGGCGCTGTACCAGTCGTTGCTGGTGGAGGATGCCTTCGGCGCGAGCTCGCAGTTCGTGTGGTTCGACAACTTCAAGGAGCTCTTCGCCAACGAGGACTACCTCGACTCGTTCCGGCTGACGATCGTGTTCTCGCTCCTCGTCACGTTCCTCGGCCTGTCCATTTCGCTGGTGCTCGCGGTATTTGCCGACCGCGTGATCCACGCGGCCAACGTGTACAAGACGCTGCTCATCTGGCCGTATGCGGTGGCCGCCGCGGTAGCGGCCGTGCTCTGGCTGTTTCTGTTCAGCCCCACGCTCGGGGTGATCGCCCTTGCGCTCAAGGCCATGGGTTTCGCCTGGGATCCCCTGCTCAACGGCACCGACGCGCTCATCCTCATCACGGTGGCGGCGGTGTGGAAGCAGATCTCCTACAACTTCCTGTTCTTCCTCGCCGGCTTGCAGTCCATCCCGAAGTCCCTCATCGAGGCCGCGGCCATCGATGGCGCGGGACCGGTGCGGCGCTTCGTGACGATCGTGTTCCCGCTCCTCACGCCCACCACTTTCTTCCTGCTCGTGGTGAACATCGTCTATGCATTCTTCGACACGTTCGCGATCGTGGATGCCGCCACCGGCGGCGGCCCGGCCAAGGCCACATCGATCCTCGTGTTCAAGGTCTACCACGACGGCTTCAAGGGCCTCGACCTGGGCGGCTCCGCGGCGCAGTCGGTGGTGCTGATGGCCATCGTCGTTACGCTCACCGTGGTGCAGTTCCGCTTCCTCGAGAAGAAGGTCCAGTACTAAAGCGCCATGATCGAGCAGCGGCCCTTTCTCAACTTCCTCTCTCACTTGGTGCTGATCGCCGGCGTGGCGGTGGTGGCTTTTCCGCTCTACGTGACCTTCGTCGCGTCCACGCTTTCCTACGACGAGGTCCTGCAGGCGCCCATGCCGCTGGTGCCGGGCAGCGAGCTCGTCAAGAACTACCTGCAGGTGCTGACCCAGGGGAGCGAGCGCGCCTCGGCGGCGCCCGTGGGCCGCATGATGCTCAACAGCCTCATCACGGCGCTGATCATCGCCTTCGGCAAGATCGCCATCTCGCTCCTGTCGGCGTTTGCCATCGTCTACTTCCGCTTCCGCTTCCGCGCGTTCTTCTTCTGGATGATCTTCCTCACGCTGATGCTGCCGGTGGAGGTGCGCATCCTGCCCACGTACAAAGTGGTATCCGACCTCGGCATGATCGACACCTACGCCGGCCTCACGGTGCCGCTCATCGCCTCCGCCACGGCCACGTTCCTCTTCCGGCAGTTCTTCCTCACCATTCCCGACGAGCTCGCCGAGGCTGCGCGGATCGACGGCGCAGGACCGATGCGCTTCTTCTGGGACGTGGTGGTGCCGCTGTCGCGGCCGAGCATGGCCGCGCTCTTCGTGATTCTCTTCATCTACGGCTGGAACCAGTACCTCTGGCCGCTGCTCGTGACCACGCAGGAGTCGATGTACACGAGCGTGATCGGCATCAAGCGCATGATCACCGGCGGTGATGCGGCCACCGAGTGGAACCTCGTGATGGCCACGGCGATCCTCACGATGCTGCCGCCTGCGCTCGTGGTGATCCTCATGCAGAAGTGGTTCGTCAAGGGTCTGGTGGACACGGAAAAATGAGCGAAGCATGAGTCACGAGCACGCGACGATCGCGCGGCAGACGGGGAACGGATAAGCGATGGCGAAAGTCGACTTCCTCGACGTGCGCAAGAGCTACGGCGACCTCGAGGTCATCCACGGCGTCACCGCCACGGTAGCCGACGGCGAGTTCATCGTCATCGTGGGGCCGTCGGGCTGCGGCAAGTCCACGCTGCTGCGGATGGTGGCGGGGCTCGAGGCGATCACCGGCGGCCAGATCGTAATCGGGGATCGCGTCGTCAACGACCTCGAGCCCAAGGACCGGGACATCGCGATGGTGTTCCAGAACTACGCGCTCTACCCGCACATGTCGGTGTTCGACAACATGGCCTACGGCCTCAAGATCCGCAAGTTCGCCAAGGACGACATCAAGGCGCGCGTGGATCGCGCCGCGGCCATCCTCGAGCTCGGCCCCTTGCTCGAGCGCAAGCCGCGGCAGCTCTCGGGCGGACAGCGCCAGCGCGTGGCGATGGGCCGTGCCATCGTGCGCGAGCCGGCGGTGTTCCTTTTCGACGAGCCGCTGTCCAACCTCGACGCCAAGCTGCGCGTGCAGATGCGCTTCGAGATCCAGAAGCTGCATCGGCGGTTGTCGACCACGAGCCTGTACGTGACCCACGACCAGGTGGAGGCGATGACGCTTGCCGACCGCATGATCGTGATGAATGCCGGACGGGCCGAGCAGATCGGCTCGCCCATGGACGTGTACTCGGATCCGGCCACCATCTTCGTGGCCGGCTTCATCGGCTCGCCAGCCATGAACTTCCTGCCCGCCAGGGCGGAGGCGGGCGGCCGCTTCACGTTGCTGGCCGGCGGGGAGGTGCCCCGCGCGCAGGCCGGAGGCGCTCCCGGCACGCCGGTCACGCTCGGTATCCGTCCGGAGCACCTGCGCCCGTCCGGCGCCGCCGAGAGCGTGGTGTCCGGACAGGTGGAGATGGTGGAGCAACTCGGCGCCGACACGCTCGCCCACGTGGGACATGGAGCGGCCACCGTGGTGGCCCGCATGCCGAACACGGCGGGCATCGCGATGGGGCAAACGTTGCATCTTGCTACCGATCCCGAACGCATCTTCCTCTTCGACACCACGTCCGGCCTGCGCCTGCGCTGACGGCAGCACAGATGACCGCCTCCGTCGCCGCGCTTGCTCCCTGGCCCTATCCGCGCTTGTGCGCCCATCGCGGCGCAGGCAAGCTCGCCCCGGAGAACACGCTCACGTCCATGCGTGTGGGCCATGCGCACGGATATCACATGGTGGAGTTCGACGTGAAGCTCGCCGCCGACAACGTCGCTTTCCTGCTGCATGACGCGACCCTCGAGCGCACGTCGAGCGGTCGCGGGCGGGCCGATGCCCTGCCGTGGCGCGAGCTGTCGGGCCTCGATGCCGGCCGCTGGCACTCGGCCAAGTACGCCGGGGAGATGCTGCCCACGTTCGCGGCCATTGCGTGCTGGGCGCGGGCCCACGGGGTGGCCTGCAATGTCGAGATCAAGCCCACGCCCGGTCGCGAGCGGGAGACCGGCGCCGCCGTGGCGCTCGATGCGCTCGCCCTGTGGCGCGACGCCGAAGTACTCCCGCTCATGTCCTCGTTCAAGGAGGAGGCGCTGGAGGCATGCCGTGAGGCCGCGCCGGCGCTGCCGCGCGCTTTGCTCGTGGACGAGCTGCCGGCCGACTGGCTCGCGCGCCTCGCGCGTCTGGGTTGCGTAGCCCTCGATGCCAACCACCAGCATGTGACGCGCGAGATCGTGGCAACGGCGCACCGCGAGGGCTATCGCGTGTGCTGCTGGACCGTGAACGATCCGGCGCGCGTGACGGAGCTCGCCGCCTGGGGCGTGGATACGATCATCACCGACGCCATCGACGTGATCGCGGCCGACTCGCTCGGCTGATCGCAAGCGGCGTGGCCTAGCTACGCCTTTTCCCGCACGTAGCTTCCCGGCGCCGGTCCCAGCACCGGATGCGCCGCGCTGCCCGCCTGGCGCGGCGCGGGGTGGAGCGCGCCGGCGTGCGGCTCGAGCCAAGCGTACCAATGAGGCCACCAGCTGCCTGGGACCGCGCGGGCGCGCGCCAGCCAGTCGTCCGCATCGTCGGTGAGGAGCTCATTGACCCAGTAGTTGCGCTTGCCGGCCGCCGGTGGATTCACCACGCCCGCGATGTGCCCGGAGGCGCCCAGCACGAACGTGGTATCGCCGCCCACGAGCCCCGTGGTGCGATACGCGGAGCGCCACGGGACGATGTGATCCTCGCGCGACGCGTACACGTAGGTGGGGATGTGGATGCGGGAGAGGTCCACCGGTTGCCCCGCGATCGTGAGGGCCCCGTGCTCTTTCATCCGGTTCTCGAGGTAGAGGCGGCGCAGGTAGAAGGCATACATCGGACCGGGCAGATTGGTGGCGTCGCCGTTCCAGTAGAGCAGGTCGAATGCCGGCGGCGTCTGCCCCTTGAGGTAGTTGCCCACGACGTAGTTCCACACGAGCTCGTTGGCGCGCAGGCTCGAGAAGGCGCCTGCGAGCTCCGCACCGTTCACTCGCTGGCCGGCCAGGAGCTGCGGCTCGCGCGCGGCGAGAGCTTCGCGCGTGACGTACACGCCGATCTCGCCGGGGTCGGTGTAGTCGAGCAGCGTCGTCAGCAGCGTAGCGCTCGTGACGCTGTGGTCCTTGCGCGCCGCGAGCACCGCGAGTGCGCTTGCGAGGATCGTGCCGCCCACGCAGAAGCCGAGCGCGTTCACGGTCTTGCTCCCGGCGACCTCGCCCGCGACGCGCAGCGCCGTGAGCGCCCCGCGTTCGACGTAGTCGTCCCAGGTCAGCGTGCCGAGCTCGGGCGGCACGTTGCGCCACGAGACCATGAAGACAGTGTGCCCCTGCGCTACCGCGTGCGCCGCGAACGAGTTGGCCGGCGTGAGGTCGAGAATGTAGAACTTGTTGATGCAGGGCGGCACGATCACCAGCGGGCGCTTGTGCACCGCGGGCGTGGAGGGGTGGTACTGGATGAGCTCGATCAGCTCGTTGCGGAAGATCACGCTCCCGGATGTGACGGCGATGTTGCGACCCACCTCGAAGGCGCTCTCGTCGGTCATCGAGATACGCCCCTTGCACGCGTCCTCGGCGAGGTTGCGCAGGCCCTGCACGAGGCTCTCGCCATCGGTGGCCATGGCGCGGGCAAGGACCTCGGGATTGGTGGCCGGGAAGTTGGTGGGGGCGATCGCGTCGACATACTGGCGGGTGGCGAAGGCGAGGCGCTGCTTTTCGTCGGGGGGGAGCGGGGCGAGGTCGGCGAGCTTGCGCAGGTAGTCGGCGTAGAGGAGATAGGACTGGCGCACGAGGGAGAAGAAGGGCTGCGCGTGCCAGGCCTCGCTGCCGAAGCGGCGGTCGCCCGGGGGCTGCGGTATCACCTCCGGCAGCGTCCCCCCGGTGGCCGGCAGCGAGAGCGAGGCCTGCCAGAGCGCGGTCCACTGCGCGCGGAAGTCCGCGGTGGCGGCCGCGACCCCGGGCACCGCCTCCGGGGCGGGGACCTCCATCCCAGGGTCGCCCGCGGCCGTGAGGGAGCGCTGCCACCAGTCGAGCCATTGCTGCTGCGCCTGCTGCCATTGCGCGGCCCATTGCGACCACGTTTCGGGGTTGCGCGGATCGAGGGAAGCCATGCCGCGATGTTAGCGTAGACCGTGCGCAGCCTCGCGCGCGCGCCGACGCTTTGACGTTCCTAGTGGTCGAAGAAGAGGTGCACCGCCGCGATCACTCCCACGCCGAGGATGATCGCGATCATCTGCCGCGCGGTCTCCATCGGTTCCGGCCGCCGGTGCAGGCTGGGGATGAGATCCGCCACCGCGACGTACAGGAGGCTCGACGATGCCACCGCCAGCACGATCGGCAGCGCCTGCTGCATGTCGGCCAGGGCGCCGTATGCCGCGAGCGCGCCGGCGAGCGTGGCGAGCCCGGCTGCCATGTTGAAGGCGAAGGCGCGCGAACGCGTGAATCCGGAGTGGATGAGGATTGCGAAGTCTCCCACCTGCTGCGGCACGGCGTGGGCCACGATGGCGAGGGTGGTCGCAAGGCCCAGGCGGGCATCGACGAGGAACGCCGCGGCGATCACGATGCCATCGCAGAAATTGTGCACGCTGTTGCCGATCAGGATCATGAGTCCCGGCCGGCCGGGCTCACCGTTCGCGTGCAGGGCGTGGTCGTGCTCCGACTCCTCCTCGTCGGCGTGGTGTTCCGCGTGGCCGTGCGAGTGGCGCCACAGCACGAGCTTTTCCAGCAGGAAGAAGGCGAGGAGTCCCGCCAGCACGGTACCCATCACCACGCTCGTGTCGCCGTCCTCCAGGGCATGCGGAAGAAGCTCGATGAACACCGCGCCCAGCAGTGCGCCCACCGCGAACGACACGAGGCGGGAGATCCAGGCGCCGGATAGCGCAAGGGTGGCGGCCGCCGCGGCGGTGGCCACGATGCCGCCGGCGAGGGCGGCCACGACGATGTAGGCGAACGTAGTCACGCAATGAACGAAGGGCGCGAAGGAGCGCGCCCGTGGGCCGCACTATAGCAATGCCCGGACCACCCGTGCGGCAAGGCGCGACGGGATCTCGGCTAGAATGCTGCCCGCCGCGTCCCTCGCGCGCGGCCCCATGCTTCGCGGAGTGGCCGTTCCTTGCGTCTTACCCTGTTCGCCAAAGGCAATCACGACGTCCACGACTCGCTGCACTCGCAGCGCCTCCGCGGCGTGGTGGAATGGAACGGCATCAACGAGATCGTGCGCGAGCGCCATCCGGGCTGGAGCGTGCGCGTCCGCCACGAGACTTGCGCGCGCTTCGACCAGCTCGCGGCTGCCACCGGCGCGATTCCCCCCGCATTTGCGGGGCGCTCGCTCGACCTCGGCAACTATGGGTTGTCCCACCAGTTCGGCGACGCCCTCTTCACCACCTCCGCCGACGCCGTCGTGCTGTCCCTCCAGCCGGACGTGTACTTCCACATGGCCCGCCACCGCAGCGCGGGCTTCGTCTTCCATCCGGAGAACTGGCGGGCCTGGTCGGATGCCGACCGGCAGTGGCTGCGCGCGACGTTCGAGCCGGCACCGCTGCTCGACGTCGCGACCTCCATGCGGCATCTGGAGGCGGTGGTCGCGCGGCTGCGCGCGCAGCGCGACGTGCCGGTGCTTGTGTACAATCTTTCATCGGTCGTGCCCGGAGATACGGTGCACAACTACGCGGGACTCGGCGAGACGCTCTCGCTGCGGATCCGCCGCTACAACCTCGCGCTCTGCGAGCTGTCGCAGCGCATCGGAATCTCCGTGATCGACGTCGACGCCATCGTTGCGCAAGTGGGCGTGGCCAACGCCAAGCTCGACGCGCGCCACCTTCGCGCCGAGGGCGCTCGTCGCGTCGCCGCCGAAGTGGTGCGCGTGCTCGACGACCTCGGTTGCTTCGATCCGCAACGCACGGGAGGCGTCGCGTCATGATGCGCGCCAGCGTGATCATCCGCTCCAAGGACGAGGCCGACCGCCTGCGCCTCACCCTCGCGTCGCTGGCCGTGCAGAGCGTGCCCGTGGAGATCGTCGTGGTGAACGACGGCTCCAGCGATCACACGCGCGCCGTGCTCGCGGAGGCGGTCCGCGCGGGGCCGCTCACGATCCTGCATCACGAGACCGCGCAGGGGCGCTCCGCGGCGTCCAATGCCGGCGCGCGTGCCACCACCGGTGATCTCCTCATCTTCCTCGACGGCGATACGCTCGCCGCGCCCGACATGGTGGAGCAGCACCTGGCCGCGCACGAGGCGCATCCGGGCGAGATGCTCGTGGGGCGCGGGGGACGCTTCCATTTCCGCGGGACGCGGTTCCTCCTCGATCCGGAGGCCGGCACGCCGCGGCCCGGCGAGGAGGCGCACGTCGCGCGCATGTCTGCGGCGGAGCGCGCGCGCAGCGCCGTGACGGTTGCCGAGATCCGCGACAACTTCGAGTCGCTCGCGCGACGGGCAAGCCCAGGGCTCTATCCCGGCGCCGGGCCCGCGCTCCTCGAAGAGCTCGAGAACGATGCGCTCCGCCACCATCCCGAATGCAAGGTCCTGTGGGCGGCGGCGTGCGGCGCCAACTTCTCGGTGCGCCGCGATGCGTTCTTCGCGGCCGGCGGCCTTTTCAATGCCATCGACAACAACGAGCACCGTGCCTTCGCCCTGCGCATGGTCAAGCACGGCGCGCGCATGGCCCCCATGGAGTCCGCGCGCGCTTATCACATGACGCACCGCCGAGGCTGGCGCGACCCCCTTCTCAACACGAACTGGGAGCACGTGTTCTATGCCGAGCACCCGGAGCCCGCGGTGAAGCTCCTGTCCGTGTTCTGGTCGTGCCTCGCTCCGAACGCGCCGATCGCGCCGGAGGCGCGCATCGAGTCGCTGCCGGCGCTGGCCGCCGCGGCTCGGGGCGACAACGGCGTTGATTACGACGAGGTCCGCCGCCAGCTCGGCCTGCCGGCCCTGGGCGTTGCGGTGGCCCCACGGCTGATGGCGACATGAGCGCGCGACCCCTCCTCGTTGCCGCCGTCATGGATCCCTGCGAGCGGCCCGTGCTCGCCCGCGCCGCGCGTCATCTCGGTGCAGCCCTGGAAGCCGCAGGACGGCCGCCGGCGGAGGTGCGGGTGACGTTCCTCGACTCGCTCGCCGCGGCGGCCCGCGGCGACGCGCCCGATTTCGCGGTCGTGTCGTTGCTGCCCGAACTCTGGGGGGACGAGCCGGTGGCCGCGGTGGACGCCCGGTGGCGAGCCGCGCTGCAAGCCCTGCCGGCCGCATGGCCGCCGGTGCTCGTGTGCACGATCTTTCGTCATGTGGATCCGACCTTGCCGCCGGACCGGCGCGAAGCGCTGCGCGAGCGCATCCGCCGGCTCGCGCTTTGCGCCATCGAGATCTCCCACGACACGGGGGCCAACGTGATCGACCTCGACCGTACGCTCGCGCACGTGGGTGGGCGCCCGCTCGCGAGCGACTGCCGCTTCCAGAGCGAGGCGGCGATCGAGGTGGCCGCGCGCACGGTGGTGCGCGCGATCCTGGCACTTGGGCAGGATGCCGCGATCGATCCCGACATCGCCGCGCGCGCCGAGACGCTCGTGGGGGCTCCCTGGGACCTGTCGCCGGCGCCGCGCGCATGACCTCTTCGCAGGACCTCCTGCGCTCGATGCTCGCGATACGTGCCTTCGAGGAGGCGCTCGCGCAGCGGCCGGACCACGGCTTCCAGCTCTTCTCCACCGGCCAGGAGGCCGTGGCGGTGGGCGTGTGCGCGGCGCTCGTGCCCGAGGATCAGCTCCTCACGAGCGGCCGCTCGATCGCCCCCGCGCTCGCGCGCGGCCTTGATCCCAACGCGGTGATGGCCGAGCTTCT
>CALFEY010000382.1 GCA_937958295.1 uncultured Pseudomonadota bacterium | reverse complement strand
GCGCATGCGGGTGGCGGCCGACCGCCTGCTGGCGACGCTGCCGCCCGCCGCGCGCGAGAAGGCGTTGCGTGCCTTCGACGATCCGGACCGCCTCGACTGGCACTACACGCCGCGCAGCCGCAACGGCATCGCGCTGAAGGAGCTCGACGCCAACGCGCGCGACGCCGTGCACGCGCTGCTCAAGGAAGGCCTGTCGGCGGCTGGCTATCGCAAGGCCGTCAACATCATCGAGCTCGAGCTCGTGCTGCGCGAGCTTGAAACTTTTGGCGCGCTGATGCGCGATCCGGAGCGCTATCACCTCACGATCTACGGCACGCCGAGCAAGACGGCCGCGTGGGGCTGGCGCTTCGAGGGCCATCACCTGTCGCTCAACTTCACGCTGGCGGGCGAACACCTGGTGGTCGACACCCCGAGCTTCTTCGGGGCCAATCCCGCGCGCGTGCCAAGCGGCCCCAAGGCCGGGCTTCGGGTGCTGGCCGCCGAAGAAGACGAGGCGCGCGCGCTGCTGGCCTCGCTCACCGAAGCGCAGCGGCGCACCGCGGTGTTCGAGGCCCGCACGTTCGGGGAGATCGTCACCGGCAACGCGGCGAAAATCGATCCGCTCGCGCCGGTGGGGCTGGCCGCGGCCGACATGACGCCGGCGCAGCAGGCGCAGCTCGTGAAGCTCGTGGAGGTATACGCCCGCACCTTCGAACTCGGGCTCGCCGAAGCACGCCTCGCGCGCGTGCGCGACGGCGGTATCGACAAGATCCGCTTCGGCTGGGCCGGCGCGATCGAGCGCGGCAAGCCGCACTACTATCGCATCCAGGGGCCGCTCTTCCTCATCGAGTACGACTCGTCGCAGAACAACGGCAACCACATCCACACGGTATGGCGTGACTTCAATGGCGATTTCGGCCGTGATCTCCTGCGCGATCACTACGACAGTGCGAAGGGCACGACACACAGGCACTAGCGCTCGTCCGGCAGCACACGCGCACGCCTCCGCCCACGGCGTGAACGGGTGCGGCGCGCCCGTCAGCTGCGCAGGAAGTCGGGCACCTTGAGGCCGCCCTGCACGCGCGCCTCCAGCTCGCGCTCCGCGGCACGGACCTTGGGCAACGTCGCGATCACCGCCTCGAGGCGATCGAAGGGCACGATCACCACGCCATCCTGGTCCCCCACCACCACGTCACCGGTGGCCACCGTCACGCCCCCCAGCACGATCGGCGCGCCCACGGACCCCGGTCCTTCGCGCGCGGGCGAGTTCGGCGTGACACCCACGGCGAAGCACGGCAGGCCGACACCGCGAATGCCGGGGATGTCGCGCACGCAGCCGTCGGTCACGAACGCCACGGCGCCGGCATTGCGCGCCATGCCGAGCACGAGATCGCCCACGATGGCGCATCCGGTGTGGCCCGAACTGGTGGCCACGATCACGTCGCCCGGCGTGAGGTGCGGCAACGTACCGATCACCGCGAGATTGTCGGCCGGCCCGGCGCTGCACGTCACCGCGCCACCGCAGAACACCGCCTGCTCGGCCACGACCGGCTTGATCCGGTAATCCACGGCGCCGCTGCCGCCAAGCGCATCCACCAGGTGTCCGGTGGGGACGCGCTGCAGCGCAGCAACCTGCCCCTTCGACGGACGACGCAGAGGCGTGTGGACCTTGAGCTTGGGCGCATCTTCGATCACGGCGATCCTCCACGGGAGTTGGCAATCCTGCGGCAGCCATGGTATCGGTGCGCGATGCGGAGGTCGACAGTCCCTTGAGCGCGCCGTCCCCGACCGGGCTCGCCAACGCCTCGGACCCACCCGGCGTCGCCGCGCGGGCGATCCGCCCGGCCGCCTGGCAGCGCGCGGGCTACAGCATCGCCGCGATGCGCGGACTCGCGCAGCGGGTGCTGCCGCGTCCCATCTTCGACTTCGCCGACGGCGGCGCCGAGGACGAGCGCACCCTTGCCCGCAACGAGCAGGGCTTTGCCGACCTCGCGCTGGTCCCGCGTCCGTTGCAGGGGGCGGCCCAGCGCGACCTGTCGCTGACGCTCTTCGGCCGACGCCTGTCGATGCCCGTGCTCATCGGTCCCACCGGCCTCGCGGGCCTCTTCTGCCCAGACGGCGAGCGGGCCACCGCGCGGGCCGCGGCTGCGGCGGGCACCGCCTATTGCCTGAGCCACGGATCCGTGTGCGCGCTCGAGGCGCTCGCGGGGATGCGCGCCGCCCCTCGCTGGATGCAGGTGTTCGTCTACAAGGATCGCGTGTTCACACGCGAGATGATCGACCGCGCGGCGGCGGCAGGCTACGACGCGCTCGTGCTCACCGTCGACAACCAGCTGATGGGCAATCGCGAGCGCGACGTGCGCAACCACTTCTGCATCCCGCCGCGCTTCACCGCCTGGCAGCTTCTCGCGATGAGCCGCCAGCTGCCCTGGCTGTGGCGCATGCGCCATGCCCTGCGCGGGCTCACGCTCGGCAACTACATGCGGCCGGGATCGTACCTCGACTTCGCCTCGCTCGCCGGACGACTCGCCTCGCTCCTCGACCCCGCACTGTGCTGGGAGGACGTCCGGCAAATCCGCGACCAGTGGAAGGGAACGCTCCTCCTGAAGGGCGTGCTGCATCCCGCCGAGGCCACGCAGGCCACGCGTCTAGGCGTGGACGGTATCGTGGTTTCCAACCACGGCGGGCGCCAGCTCGACGGC
>CALFEY010000381.1 GCA_937958295.1 uncultured Pseudomonadota bacterium | reverse complement strand
GCGCAGGTCACCTTCTTCGAGCGTGACGGCTTTGCCGGACGCTCCTTCACCGCCAACGGCCCCATCGGCAACTTCGACCGTTACGGCTTCAACGACCGCGCCTCTTCCGTGGTGGTGCGTGGCGGCTACTGGGAAGTGTGCACCGACAACCGTTTCAACGGTCCCTGCGTGATCCTACAGCCCGGGAGCTACGGCTCGCTCGCTGCGATGGGTCTTAACAATCGCATCTCGTCGGTGCGGCCCGCCGCCACTGGCGGGCCGCCGCCGGGCTTCGTGTCCGGCAACGGCTACGACTACCGCAAGCGCAAGAACGAGCGCACCTACGAGGCCACCGTCACCTCGGTGCACGCCGTGATGGGTCCGCCCGAACAGCGGTGCTGGGTGGAACAGCAGACCGTACAGACGCAAGGCGGCAGCAACATGAGCATCCCCGGCGGCATCGCCGGCGCCATCATCGGCGGCGTGCTCGGCCACCAGATCGGCGGCGGCCGCGGCCAGGACATCGCCACGGGCGTGGGGGCCGTGGGCGGGGCCGTGGTCGGTGCCAATGTCGGCAAGAACTACGGCAATGGTCCGCAGTACAACACGCAGAACGTGCAGCGCTGCGAAAACGTCGCGAGCGGCCGGCCCGCGTACTGGGACGTCACGTACACCTTCCGTGGCGAGTACCACAAGGTGCAGCTGACGGCCCCCCCAGGCCCCACCATCCTCGTGAACAACCGCGGCGAGCCGCGCGTGTAGGCGACCTCCCGGTCGGCACGAGCCGCCGGTCCGGGGCTTGGGGGCCCCGCCAGCCGGTGGCGGCGGTCCCCCGGGGCCGGTGCTATCCTCTGCGTTTGTGTCGAGCGAAGGTTCGTCATGAACGCTCCCGTCACGCCGCGCGCCGTCCGCGAGGCCGGCGCCACCCGCGCCGAGGATCTCGTCTCCCTCGACCTCATCCGCAGGCTGGTGGCTTTCGACACCACCAGCCGGGATTCCAATCTCGCACTCATCGAGTGGGTGCAGAATTACCTGCGCGACCACGGCGTGGCGTCAACGCTGACGTTCGACGACGAACGCCGCAAGGCCAACCTCTTCGCCACCGTGGCCGCCCGCGATGGCAACGCCACCCAGGGCGGCATCGTCCTGTCCGGGCATACGGACGTGGTGCCGGTCGAAGGGCAGCCATGGACCTCCGATCCGTTCGCGGTCACCCTGCGCGACGACCGCCTCTACGGCCGCGGCGTGACCGATATGAAGAGCTTTTCGGCGGTGGGCTTGGCCTTCCTGCCGCAGTTTGTCGCGCGCGGCCTGCGCAAGCCCCTGCACTTCGCGCTGTCCTACGATGAGGAGGTGGGCTGCATCGGCGTGCGCCGTCTGATCGCCGACCTCGCCGCCCGCGGCATCCGGCCGGCCGGATGCATCGTCGGCGAGCCCACGGGGATGGAGCTCGTGGTGGCGCACAAGGGAAAGAAGTCGTGGCGCTGCCGCGTGCGCGGCTTCGAGGCGCACTCCTCGCTCACGCCCCAGGGCGTGAACGCGGTGCAGATCGCGTGCGAGATCGTCGCGTACGTCGCGCAGCGCGCCCGCGCCTTCCGCGACGACGGCCGCCGCGACGACGCCTACGACGTCCCCTACACCACCGCGCACGTCGGTGTGATCCGCGGCGGCACCGCGCTCAACATCGTGCCGCGCGATTGTGCGTTCGACTTCGAGATCCGCCACCTGCCCTTCGACGACCCGGACGCCTTCATCACCGACGTCCGCGCCTTCGCGGCGCGCTACCTGCCGGAGATGCACGCCGTGGATCCGGGCACCTACATCGAGTTCGATGCCCTGTCCACGCTGCCCGGCTTCGATACGCACGACGGCAGCGCCATCACCACGCTCGGCCACGCCTGCAACGGGCATGGCGGCGCCGGCAAGGTGTCGTTCGGTACCGAAGCCTCGCTCTTCCACAACGCCGACATTCCCACGGTAATCTGCGGCCCCGGCCATATCGCGCAGGCCCACCAGCCCGACGAGTGGTGTCACATCGACCAGATTGCGCGCTGCGAGGATTTCATGCGGCGCCTGGTGGATCATCTGGCCGCATGACGCGCGCCGCGCCGGCCCTGCCGGCCATCGAGGTCGAGTTCCCCGACATCGCGCGCTGGAAGGCGGGCAACACGGGCATCGCCTACGTGTGGCGTTTCGCCGCGGCGGCGCCCGGGCCGTCGGTCACGATCCAGGCGCTCACGCACGGCAACGAAGTATGCGGTGCCCTCTGCGCCGACTGGCTGCTGGAGCGCGCGTTGCGCCCCACCCGCGGGACGCTCACTATCGTCTTCGCCAACGTCGATGCGTACGCCCGGTTCGACGCGCACGATCCCTTCGCCTCGCGCTGCATCGATGAGGATTTCAACCGGCTGTGGACGACCTCGGTGCTCCAAGGTCCGCGCCGCTCGCGCGAGCTCGAGCGCGCCCGCGAGCTGCGCCCCGTGTACGACGGCACGGACCACCTGCTCGACCTCCACTCCATGACGGACCCCTGCGTGCCGCTGGCGCTGGCGGGACGCCGCGGCAAGGGCGTGGCGCTCGCGCGCGCGATCGGCCTCCCGCAACACATCGTCGTCGACGCCGGCCACGCGGCCGGCAAGCGCCTGCGCGACTATGCCGCCTTCGACGATCCGGCGAGCCCGCGCAGCGCCCTGCTCGTGGAGTGCGGGCAACACTGGGAGCGGGCGTCGCCCGCGGTGGCGCGGCAGTCGGCCCTGCGCTTCCTTGCGCATTTCGACATGCTGGATCGCGGCGCCGCAGACGAATGGCTCGATGCCGCACCCCTGCCGCGGCAGCAGGTCATCGAGATCACCGATGTGGTCACGATCGCCACCGAGGCGTTTGCCTTCGTGCAGCCGGTATCAGGCCTCGAAATCGTGCCGGAAGCCGGCACCCTCCTCGCGCGCGACGGCACGAGGGAAGTACGCACGCCGCACGCCAACGCCGTCCTGGTGATGCCCACGCGTCGTCCGCGGCGCGGAGAAACGGCGGTGCGGATCGGCCGAATCGTGGAGTAGCGGCCGTGCGTGCACACGGCCGCGATCGTGCGGCGGGCTAATGCGCGCCGCTTACCACTGCTGCTGTTGCCGGTTGCCGCGGATATTGCCGGCGATGCCGCCCGCCACGCCACCGATGGCCGCGCCGGTCCAGGCGTCGCCACCCGCGATGGCGGCAATGCCCGCCCCCGCGCCGGCGCCGATCACCGCCCCGCTCATCGTGCCCTGCTGCTGGGGCGTCATGTTCGTGCACGCCGCCATGGTGGCCACGGCCAGCGCAACCACCACCCATTTCGTCTGTCTCATGGTCATTCTCCTCATCCGGCCTTGGCGAGCCCAGGGACTACGATTTCCCACCACAGGGTGTCGATCACGGGCCGCTTGAGCTTGTCGGGATTCTTGGCGTAGTACGCATCGATCTGCGTGCGGACGCTGTCGAGCGTTTGCCCGCGCAGCCCTTTGGTGAGGCGCGGCACGAGGCTTTGCGCGTCGGTGGGGGGGCTGCCGGTTTCGTAGGCGGCCTGCACCTGGACGGCGTTGGCGATGCCCACGAGATAGGCCTTCTTCACCTGCACGTCGGACTTCGTCCAATGCTCGCCGGTGACCACGGGAATCTGCTGCCCCTGCGCCACACCCAGCGCCGACATCATCGCGACGGCCGCGACGAACATGCGCAACGTGGTTCTCATCATCTTCATCTCCTTCCGGCTGGGCGCCGGTCTGCCATGCGCGCGACCGGCGGGTCGTGATGCCGACACCGCCACGCGTTGCGCCTGGCGAGAGCATAGTGCGGCGCTTCCCCCGCCGGTATTCGACGAAGGTGTACTGCGCGTGCCGGTCAGTCCGCCGCCACGGACGCCCGCGATTCCGTTGCCGAGAGCCAATACCGGCGCCGCTGCGCCCGCGCCTCGCGCATCTCGGGCGTACGCCCTGGGTCGAAGGCGAACGTCAGGGCACCCGACACGTC
>CALFEY010000380.1 GCA_937958295.1 uncultured Pseudomonadota bacterium | reverse complement strand
TTCGATGCCGCGCTGTTCGGGCACGTGCGCTTCGCCCTATCCAACTTCGCGCGCACGCTGGTGATGGGCCTCACCGGCTCGCATCTCGTGCGCGTGCCGGCGGACGTGGCCCCGGAGACCCGCCGCTACTACCAGCAGCTCACGCGCTTCTCGGCGGGGCTCGCGCTCATGGCCGACGTGTCCGCGGGCACGCTGGGCGGCGCGCTCAAGCGCAAGGAGAAGCTCTCCGCGCGGCTGGGCGACATCCTCTCGCTGCTCTATCTGGCCTCGGCGACGCTGCATCGCTACGAGACGGAAGGGCGGCAGCGCGACGATGCCCCGCTCATGCACTGGGCGATGTGGGACGCGATGTACAAGGCCCAGGTCGCGTTCGAGGGCGTGCTCGCGAATTTCCCCAACCGGTTCATCGGCGCGGTGGCCCGGCGCATCGTGTTCCCCTTCGGGCGTCCCTACGTGGTGCCCTCGGACCATCTCGGGCACCAGGTGGCGAGCCTCCTGCTCGCGCCTTCGGCCACGCGTGATCGCCTGACCGCCCGCATGTACGTGGGCAAGGATGACCGCGACCCGGTCGGCGTCATCGAGCGGGCGCTGGCCGTGACCATCACCGCCGAGCCCATCATCGCGCGCATCCGCGCGGCGGTGAAGGAGGGCAAGCTCGACGGGACGCTCGCACCCGAGGCCGCCCCGGGCGCGCTCGCGCAACGGGCGTTGCGTGCCGGCGTGATCGACGCCGCCGAGGCGAACGTGCTCGCGACCCACCACGAGCTCGTGGCGCAGGTGATCGCGGTGGACGATTTCGACCGTGACCTCGGCGCGTCGCTGTTGCGGCCGGCGGTCGCCGCGCTCGAGCGCCACGCGGCCGCCGCCCGCGAGCGCGTCGCGGCTTGAGCGAAACGGAGCCCATGGTCATGAGCGAACCTGTGTACATCGTCGACGGCAGCCGCACGCCGTTCCTCAAGGCGCGCAACCGGCCCGGTCCGTTTGCCGCTTCCGACCTGGCCACCGACGCCGGGCGTGCCCTCCTGCTGCGGCAGCGGTTCGCGCCCGATGCGCTCGACGAGGTCATCCTGGGCTGCGCCGCGCCCTCCGCCGACGAGGTCAACATCGGACGGGTGGCGGCGCTGCGCATGGGCTGCGGCCTCAAGGTCCCAGGGTGGACGGTGATGCGCAATTGCGCGTCGGGCATGCAGTCGATCGACTCGGCGATCAACAATATCCGCGCGGGACGATCGGAGCTCGTGCTCGCGGGTGGCGTGGATGCGCTGTCGCGGGCGCCGCTGCTCTTCTCCGACGCGATGGTGCAGTGGCTGTCGAAGTGGTACGCCGCCAAGGGTGCCGGCCAGCGCGCCGCCCTCCTCGCGCAGTTCCGCCCGCACTATTTCGCGCCGGTGATCGCACTCATGAAGGGGCTCACCGACCCGATCTGCGGGCTGCTCATGGGCCAGACCGCCGAGAACCTCGCCTACCGCTTCGGCATCACGCGCGCGCAGATGGATGCGTTCGCCGCGCGTAGCCACGCGCGCGTGCTCGCGGCGCAGAAGGCCGGGCACTACGCCGCGGAGGTGGTACCGGTATACGACGACAAGGGTACGCTATACGCGGCTGACGACGGCATGCGCGAGGACTCCACCCCCGAGAACCTCGCCAAGCTCAAGCCGTTCTTCGACCGCAAGTACGGCAACGTCACGGCCGGCAACAGCTCGCAGGTCACCGACGGCGGCGCCTGGGTGGTGCTGGCATCGCAGGCGGCCGTGGACCGGCACGGGCTGACCCCGATCGGCCGCATCGTCGACTCGCAGTGGGCGGGGCTCGACCCTGCGCAGATGGGGCTCGGCCCCGTCTACGCCGCAACGCCGATCTTGCAGCGGCACGGCCTCGGCCTGAACGACCTCGACGCATGGGAGATCAACGAGGCCTTTGCGGCGCAGGTGCTGGCCTGCGAGCGAGCGTGGGCCGACGACGCCTTCTGCCGCGACGAGCTCGGCTTGCCGGGCGCGCTCGGCACGATCGACCAGGACCGGCTCAACGTCGATGGCGGCGCAATCGCGCTCGGCCATCCGGTGGGCGCGTCGGGCACGCGCATCGTGCTGCATGTGCTCAACGTTCTGCGCCGCACCGGCGGGCGGCGCGGCATGGCCGCGATCTGCGTGGGCGGCGGCCTGGGCGGCGCCATGCTCGTCGAGCGAATCTAGGAGGGACGGCCATGCGCCACTTCACCATCGTGCGCGAGGCCGACGGCCTTGCGCAACTCGTCTTCGACAAGGCGGGCTCCGCGGTCAACACGCTCTCGCAGGAAGTCCTGGCCGAGCTCAACGAGGCGCTCGACGCGCTCGAAGCGCAACCGCCCCAGGGCCTTGTGGTCCGGTCCGGCAAGGACAACGGCTTCGTTGCCGGCGCGGACGTGGACGAGTTCGGCGAGGTCAAGGACGAGGCGGGTGCGCTCGCTCTGGTGCGCCGCGGCTGGGACGCATTCGAGCGGCTCGCCGCCGTGAAATACCCGACGCTCGCGCTCGTCCGGGGCTTTTGCCTCGGGGGCGGCCTCGAGCTCGCCATGGCGTGCCGCTACCGCGTGGCGATCGACGAGACGTCCACGCGCCTCGGCTTGCCGGAGGTGATGCTCGGGATCGTCCCGGGCTGGGGCGGCATCAAGCGTCTGCCGCGCCTCGTGGGCGGCCCCGCCGCGCTGGACCTGTTGCTCACCGGCAAGACCATCGACGCGCGGCGCGCGAAGAAGATGGGGCTTGTCGACGAAGCGGTGCCGATACGCATCATGGAGAACACGTGGCGCGGCGTGCTGCGCACGCTGCCGTCGCCGCGCGACCTGCCGCTACCGCTGTCGCTCACGCTGAACGGCATCGCGCGCAAGGTGATCGCGAGCCAGGCGGAGAAGGAAGTGGCCAAGCGCGCGCGCCGCGACCAGTATCCGGCGCCGTACGCGATCCTCGAGCTCTTCCGCAAGTACGACGGCAATGCCCTGGCGGTCCCGGCGGCCGATCCGGCCTCGATCCCGTCGCTGCTCGCCACGCCCACGGCGGCCAATCTCGTGCGCGTGTTCAAGCTGCAGGAACGCCTGAAGGGACTGGGCAAGGAAGAAGCGTTTAAGGCGGGGCACGTGCACGTGATCGGCGCGGGCACCATGGGCGGCGACATCGCGGCCTGGTGCGCGCTGCGGGGGCTCAAAGTCACCCTGCAGGACCAGAGCGCCGAACGCCTGGCCCCGGCCATGAAGCGCGCGGCGAAGCTCTTTGCCGATCGTCTGCGCGATCCCCGCCGCGCGCGCGACGCCCGCGACCGACTGGTACCCGACGTCGCCGGCGACGGGGTGGCCCGTGCGGACGTCATCATCGAGGCGATCTTCGAGAACGTGGAGGCCAAGCGGAGCGTGTTCGCGGCGGTCGAGCAGAGGGCGCGGCCGGAGGCGGTGCTGGCCTCCAACACGTCGAGCATTCCGCTCGAGGAGATCGCCCAGGCGCTCACCGACCCCGCCCGACTCGTGGGCATCCATTTCTTCAACCCGGTGGCGCGGATGATGCTCGTGGAGGTGGTGGTGGGCCGCGCGACGCGCGAGGCGGTCGCGGCGCAGGCTGCCGCGTTCGTGCGCCAGATCGACAAGCTTCCGCTGCCGGTGAAGAGCGCGCCGGGCTTTCTCGTGAACCGCCTGCTCGCGCCCTATCTCATGGCGGCAATGCACGCCGTGGACGAGGGCATCGCGCCTGAAACCGTGGACGAAGCCGCCGTGGCGTTCGGCATGCCCATGGGGCCCATCGAGCTCGCCGATACCGTCGGTCTCGACATCTGCGTGGAAGTCGGCAAGCTCTTGGGAGGGGCGGCCGCTCCGCCCAAGCGCCTCATGGAACTCGTGAGCGCCGGCAACGTCGGCAAGAAGAGCGGCCGCGGCTACTACGAGTGGGTCGACGGCAAGCCCAGGAAGAACCCGCCCGGCGCCGTGCCGCAGGGTCTCGCGCAGCGGCTCGTGGGCCCGTATGTGACCGAGGCGAAGGCGGCGCTGGCCGATCACATCGTGGCCGACGCCGATCTCGTGGACGCCGGGGCGATCTTCGGCACCGGCTTCGCACCGTTCCGCGGCGGCCCACTCCACTACGCCGCCGCATCGGGCTGACCCTCTCCGGCATCCATCTAAGGGGTAGGTTTTCCCCTGGCGATCTGGTGTACATTTTGGGCGGACGCGAGGCTCCACGCAGGGTCCGCGCCGCCCTCGCAAGTTACATTCACGAGCCCGACCGCCGGCCCCCGCCGGCCATCGGGTACGCCCGGGCTGCACCGGCGCGCATGGAGGAACGTCGTGGAGAAGATCTGGATCAAGCATTACCCGAAGGACATCCCGGCCGAAATCGACATCAACGAATACGCCTCGGTGCGCGACATCTTCGAGGAGAGCGTGAGCAAGTACAGCGCCCGGCCCGCGTTCACCTGCATGGGCAAGTCGATCACGTTCGCGGAGCTCGACACGCTGTCGGCGGCCTTCGGCGCGTGGCTGCAGGGCATCGGCTGCAAGAAGGGCACGCGGGTCGCGCTGATGATGCCCAACATCGTGCAGTACCCGATCTGCCTGTTCGGCACGCTGCGCGCGGGCTGCACGGTCGTCAACGTGAATCCGCTCTATACGGCGCGGGAGCTCGAGCACCAGCTCAAGGACTCCGGCGCCGAAGTGCTGGTGTGCGTGGAGAACTTTGCGCACACCGTGGCCGAGGTGGTGGGGCAGACCCACGTGCGGCAGACGGTGGTCACCTCCATCGGCGAGATGCTGGGCTTCAAGGGCCTCATCGTCGATTTCGTGCTGCGGCACGTGAAGAAGATGGTGCCCAAGTTTTCGCTGCCGGGCTCCATCCGGCTGTCCGACGCCCTGTCCGAAGGGCGCAAGCGCCCGCTCGAGCGGGTCGCCCTCGCGCACGAGGACATCGCCTTCCTCCAGTACACGGGCGGGACCACGGGCGTGGCCAAGGGTGCGATGCTCGTCAACCGCAACATCGTCGCCAACATGCTGCAGGCGCGCGCGTGGGTTACGCCGTCGCTCGATCCCAACCGCCGCGAGGTGATCATCACCCCGCTACCGCTCTATCACATCTTCTCGCTCACGGCGAACTGCCTCGTGTTCATGTCGGTGGGGGGCGAGAACATCCTCATTCCGAATCCGCGCGACATCCCCGGCTTCGTGAAGGAGATGGGCAAGTATCGCTTCACGGCTTTCACCGGCGTGAACACGCTGTTCAATGCGCTTCTCAACAACCCTGACTTCGCGAAGCTCGACTTTTCCTCGCTCAAGATCACCCTCGGCGGCGGCATGGCCGTGCAGGAAGCGGTGGCACAGCGATGGAAGGAGGTGACGGGCGTGCCGCTGATCGAGGCCTACGGGCTGACCGAGACCTCGCCGGCGGCCACCATCAATCCCCTCGACTTGCCCGCCTACAACGGCACGATCGGCCTGCCCATCCCCTCCACCGACCTCGTGCTGCGCGACGACGCCGGCAAGGACGTTCCGCTCGGGCAGCCCGGCGAGATCTGCATCAAGGGCCCGCAGGTGATGGCCGGCTACTGGCAGCGTCCCGACGAGACCGCCAAGGTGATGGACAAGGACGGCTGGTTCGCCACGGGCGACGTGGGCGTGATGGACGAGCGTGGCTTCGTCAAGATCGTGGATCGAAAGAAGGACATGATCCTCGTCTCCGGATTCAACGTGTATCCCAACGAGATCGAAGGGGTGCTTGCCGCACATCCGGGCGTGCTCGAGTGCGCCGCGATCGGCGTGCCGGACAAGAAGTCGGGGGAGGCGGTGAAGCTCTTCGTGGTGAAGAAGGATCCCGCCCTCACGGCGGATGTCCTCATCGAGTACTGCAAGGAAAACCTCACCGGCTACAAGTGCCCCCGCGACGTGGAGTTTCGCGCCGAGCTGCCCAAGTCCAACGTGGGCAAGATCCTGCGCCGCGAGTTGCGTGACGAGGCCAAGAAGGCGCGGGTGGCCTGACCGCGCGTTGCCGGGTGGGCGCACTCATCCCGATGACCGTTCTCCCGCCCGACAAGGAGCCCGTGCTGCGCGTGGTCCCCATGCCCGGGGACACCAATCAGCACGGCGACATCTTCGGCGGCTGGATCATGTCGCAGGTCGACATCGCAGGCGGGGTGGTGGCGGCGCGCCGTGCCCGCGGCCGCGTGGCGACGGTGGCGGTCAATTCGTTCACGTTCAAGCAGCCCGTGATCGTGGGCGATCTCGTGACGTTCTTTGCCGAGATCACACGCGTGGGGCGCACTTCGGTCACGGTCGATGTCGAGGTGTTCGCGCAGCGCAATCCGAGCGACCAGATCACGGTCAAGGTCACGGAGGCCAGCCTGACCTACGTCGCCATCGGCGCCGACGGCCGGCCACGCGAAGTTCTGCCCGTGTGAGTGCTGCCAGCGCGAGAAGTGCCAGTGTATAGTGAACCCCGAAAGTCGGCCGGGAGCTCGCGCCCTGTGTGTACGCGAGACCATGCGAGCCGCTCAACCCACCAGCCAGGAGGACAGTTCCCCATGCAATCCGCTTCGATGCCCAGGAAGAAGGTCGCGCAGGCCGTCGCCTCGCTGGTGTTCGCCCTTGGGGCACAGCAGGCGTTCGGCGCCGCATTCGCGCTGCAGGAACAGAACGTGAGCGGCCTCGGCAACGCCTACGCCGGCGGCGCCGCGGTAGCCGAGGATGCCTCCACGATCTGGTCCAACCCCGCCGGCATGGCGCGGTTCTCCACCATCCAGATCGTCGCCTCGGTGAGCGGCATCTTCCCGTCCGCCAAGTTCAGCAACAACGGCTCGATCCCGGCGTTCAACCAGCCTCTCGGCAACGACGGCGGCCAGGCGGGCAAGGCGGCGGCGCTTCCGGCCATGTACCTGCTGGTGCCGATCAACCGCAACTTCGCCTTCGGTCTCGGCGTGGGCGTGCCGTTCGGCCTCGAAACCGATTGGGACGACGGCTGGATGGGCCGCTATCACGCCTTGCGCTCCAAGGTCGAGACGCTGAACGTGAATCCCGCGATCTCCTGGCGCGTGAACGACTCGTTCAGCGTGGGCCTGGGCGTGGACTACCAGCAGGTCAAGGCCACGTTCACCAGCAATGCCAACTATTCGGCCGCCCTTGCGCAGGCGGCACAGACCGCGGCGGCCGGCGGGCTCATTCCCGGCCAGGCGGTGGCGCCTTTCATCGCCGCCACCGGCGGCCTCGACTCCGGCGTGAGCGTCACCGGAGACGACTGGGCGTGGGGCTGGAACATCGGCGTCATGTGGAACATCACGCCCGATACTCGCATCGGCGCCCACTATCGCTCGTCGATCAAGTACAACGTGGACGGTAACGTCAACTTCAGCAATCCCGCGCTGCCCACGCTGCCGCCGGCGCTCGCGCCGATCGGCGCCGCGCTCGCCCCGGCGGTGAACAACGTGCTGGCGAGCGGGGGCGTGACCTCCGACATCGAGTTGCCGTCGATCAGCAACATCTCGGTGTACTCGCGCCTCAATCCCAAGTGGGAGGTGATGGCGGACGTCCAGTACACCGACTGGTCGACCATCCAGTACCTCACCTTCACCCGCACCAACGGCCAGGTGCTGAGCTCCACGCCGGAGTTTTTCCGCGACACCTGGCGCGTTTCCGGCGGCGCGAGCTACTACATGGACGACAAGTGGAAGTTCCGCGGCGGCATCGCGTTCGACCAGTCGCCCGTGCGCGACGCCGAGCGCACGCCGCGGGTGCCTGACTCGGACCGGTTCTGGCTCTCCACTGGCGCGCAGTACGCTTGGTCGAAGCAGATGAAGATCGACGTGGGCCTCACCTACATTTTCACGTCGAACGCATCGTCGGACAATAACGCCGGCAGCACCCCGCAGTACGGTCTGCTCAAGGGCGATTACGACGCCAACGTGTTCATCCTGGGCGGCCAGGTCTCCTACTCCTTCTGACGGCAGGCCAGGGCAGGCCGCGTCGCGCGGCCTGCCTCGCCACGGCAGCGCCGTCGCCGCGGCGCCAGGCCCGCTGCCTTTCTCCCTGCACCACCGGCGACATCTCGCATGACCTCTCCACTTCTCATTCGCAAGGCCGCGATCCTCGGTGCCGGCGTGATGGGCGCGCAGATCGCCGCGCATCTCGCTAACGCCGGACTCGAGTCGCTCCTGTTCGACCTTCCTCCGAAGGTGGGCGATCCCAACGCGCTGGCCGCCAAGGCCATCGCCAACCTCACGCGCATCGATCCGGCACCCCTTGCCGCCCCGGAGCGGGCGGGTGCCATCATGGCCTGCAACTACGGCAGCGACCTGCCGCGCCTCGCCGAATGCGACCTTGTGATCGAGGCCATCGCCGAGCGGCTCGACTGGAAGCAGGACCTCTACGCCAAGGTGGCGCCGCATCTCGCGCCACATGCGGTGCTGGCGTCCAACACGTCGGGGCTGTCGCTGGCGGCGCTGTCCCGCATGCTGCCCGAGCAGATGCAGGACCGCTTCTGCGGCGTGCATTTTTTCAATCCGCCGCGCTATATGCATCTCGTGGAGCTCATCGCCGCCCCGCGTACCGCGCCGGCGCTGCTCGACGCCCTCGAGACCTTCCTCACGACCACGCTCGGCAAGGGCGTGATCCGTGCGCGGGACACGCCCAACTTCATCGCTAACCGGATCGGCATCTTCTCGGTGCTGGCCACGATGCGCCACACCGATGCCTTCGGCCTGTCCTTCGACGTCGTGGACGCGCTGACGGGCCCCGCCATCGGCCGCGCCAAGAGCGCGACGTTTCGCACCGCCGATGTCGTGGGCCTCGACACGCTCGCGCACGTGGTGAAGACCATGTGGGACACGCTGCCCGACGATCCTTGGCATCCGTTGTTCGCCACGCCCCCCGTGCTCTCCGCGCTCGTCGCGCAGGGGGCGCTGGGCGCCAAGACCAAGGCCGGGTACTTCCGCAAGGTGGGCAAGGACATCGAGGTCCTGGACCCGGCCAGCAAGTCCTACCGCAAGAGCGAAGGCGAGGTGGCCCCGGAGGTCGCGCAAATCCTCGCGCTGCGCTCTCCGGCCGAGAAGTTCGGCAAGCTCCGCGCGAGCGCGCATCCGCAAGCGCAGTTCCTGTGGTCGATCTTCCGCGATCTCTTCCATTACAGCGCATTTCATCTCGACGCGATCGCCGACAACGCGCGCGACCTCGATCTGGCGATCCGCTGGGGCTTCGGCTGGCAGCAGGGTCCCTTCGAGACGTGGCAGGCCGCGGGCTGGCAGGAGGTGGCTGCGAGGGTCGCCGAGGATATCGCCGCCGGCCGCGCCTTAGCCCCCGTGCCGCTGCCCGCGTGGGTGACCGGCGCCAAAGTCGATGCCGCCAGCGGCGTGCACTCGAAGGAGGGTGCCTACTCGCCCGCCCGCGACGCCTTCGAGCCGCGCCGTGACCTGCCGGTGTACCGCCGCCAGGTGTTCCCGGAGACGGTGCTGGGCGAGTCCCAGCCGACCGGCACCACGATCTTCGAGACCGACGGCGCGCACCTGTGGCACCTGGGCGCAGACATCGGCAT
>CALFEY010000379.1 GCA_937958295.1 uncultured Pseudomonadota bacterium | reverse complement strand
CCGGCGCGCCACAGGGGCGGGGGGCGAAGGACCTGCGGCGGGAGACCGTCGTCGCGCGCCGGCAGAGGGCGTGCGCCGCTTCGACCCCAAGAAGCCGCAAGCCCCCGGTGCATCCGGCGCACGCCGTGCCGCCGAGCCCCGGCTGCGTACCGATCGCGGCAAGCCGCGCTCGGCCTATGCCGCCATCGCCGCCGTGCCGCCCCCGCGCGCCGCGCCGGTCGCGGCAGGGCCGCGCACGCCGCGCCACGATAATCCGGACGATCCTCGCCTGTCCAAGCGCATGAGCGAGCTGGGCTTGTGCTCGCGGCGCGAGGCCGACGACTGGATCGACAACGGCTGGGTCAAGGTCGACGGGCAGGTCGTGACTACGCTCGGCACGCGCGTGTCGCCGCTCGCCCGCATCGAGATCGATCCCGCCGCGACCAAGCACCAGGGCGAGCAGGTCACCATTCTGCTCAACAAGCCGATCGGCTACGTGTCGGGCCAGGCCGAGGATGGCTACACGCCGGCCTCGGTGCTGATCATGCCCGAGAACCGTTGGACCGAGGACGCTTCCGGGACGCGCTTCAAGCCGGCGCACCTGCGCGGCCTCGCGCCCGCGGGACGCCTCGACATCGACTCCACGGGCCTGCTCGTGTTCACGCAGGACGGCCGCGTGGCCAAGCGGCTCATCGGCAGCCACTCCGAAGTCGAGAAGGAGTACCTCGTGCGCGTGGAAGGCAAGCTCGACGCCGCCGGCATGAAGCGGTTGCAGCACGGCCTCGAGCTCGACGGCGTCAAGCTCAAGCCGGCCCGCGTGTCGTGGCAGAACGAGGACCAGCTCCGCTTCGTGCTGCGTGAAGGACGCAAGCGCCAGATCCGGCGCATGTGCGAGCTCGTGGGCCTCGTGGTCACGGGACTCAAACGCGTGCGCACCGGCAGCGTGTCGCTCGGCCCGCTGCCCGTGGGTCAGTGGCGGTACCTGCGTCCCGACGAGCAGTTCTAGGAGGCGTGGCGCACGTGAACGGCGAGCCCTCCGTGGAGGCATTGAAGGCGCTGCGCGCTGCGCTGCGCACGTTCACCACCGAGCGCGACTGGGACCAGTTCCACTCGCCCAAGAACCTTGCGATGGCGTTGTCCGTGGAGGCCGCCGAGCTCCTCGAGGTGTTCCAGTGGGTCTCCGAGGTCGACAGCCGCGCGCTCGGCCCGGCCGCCAAGGCGGCGGCAAGCGAGGAGATCGCCGACGTGCTGCTGTATCTCATCCTGCTGTGCGACGAGCTCGACATCGACCCCGTGGCGGCCGCCGAGCGCAAGATGATCGCGAACGCGCTGAAGTATCCGGTGGACAAGGCGCGCGGCACCAGCAAGAAGTACACCGAGCTCTAGCGTGCAAAGCCCGCCGGTGGTGCAGTGGACGGAGGGCGGCAGCACGCGCACGGCCCGCTGGCGATCGGAGCGCGGTGCGCCGCCGCCCAAGCGCGTGGAGATCGCCGACGACACCCTCACGGCCGACGCCGCCTACGGCCTCGCCGCGCAGGGCACCGCGTTCCTCTGGCGGGGCGACTTCCAGAACGCGCGGCAGATGCAGAACGCGCTCGCGAGCCGCGCCGACCGTCCGGCTCGACGCGCCCAGCGCCACGCCACGGCGCCGCCCGCGCCCGCGCCGCTTGGCACGCCCGCGATGGCCGCGGCATTCCACCTGCATCGCCAGGCCCGCTCGCAGCGGGCGCGCACACTCGGCACGCTGCTCATCGAGCTCGACGCCGACTACCGCATCGCTCTGCGCCGCGCGCCCGACCTCGCGCCGGCGTGCGGGGAGGCCTATGGTCCGGCGGATGGCCCGTCGCTCGTGTCGTTGCGCGAGCTCTTAGGCCTCGTGGGCGCGCACGAGTGGCGCAGCCGGGGCATCGACATACCCGCGGCCGGCGGGCGCATTCATCCGCACTACGGCGTATTCGCGCCGGTGCGGCGCGAATACGTCGACCTCGTGGCGCAGGCGCCGCTGCCTGCCGCGTTGCGGGCAATGGACCTGGCCTTCGACATCGGCACGGGTACCGGCGTGCTCGCCGCCGTGCTTGCCGCACGCGGGGTCGGCCGCGTGATCGCCACCGACATGGACCCGCGCGCCCTGGCCTGCGCGCGCGAGAACGTGGAGCGGCTCGGCCGGCGCGACACGGTGGAGATCGTCGCGGCCGATCTCTTCCCGGAGGGCCGGGCGGCGCTCGTCGTGTGCAATCCGCCGTGGATCCCTGCGCGCCCGAGCTCGCCGCTCGAGCACGGCATCTACGACCCGGAGAGCCGGATGTTGCGCGCCTACCTCGCGGGGCTCGCGACGCACCTCGTGCCCGGCGGCGAAGGCTGGCTCGTGCTGTCCGACCTTGCCGAGCACCTCGGCCTGCGCACGCGCGCGGAGCTTGCGGCGTGGATCGAGGCCGCGGGCTTGCAGGTTCTCGCGCGCCACGACGTGCGCCCCGTGCATCCGAAAGCCGCCGACGCGAGCGATCCGCTGCATGCGGCGCGCGCGGCGGAAGTCACGTCGCTGTGGCGGCTCGCGGTGCGCTGAAACGGGTCCTTGCACCGGACATCGAAGGCGGGCGCGCCACCGCGCCGGCCATGCATTTCATCCACAGGAAGAGGAGGAGCAGATGAGCGGTACCGATATCTCCAAGATCGCGGTCGTGGGAGCGGGCCTCGTCGGCCGTGCGTGGGCCATCGTGTTCGCACGCGCGGGCGTGCAGGTCGCGCTCCACGACGAGAGCGCCGCGGCGCTGGCCAACGTGTCGACGCTGATCCAGGCGTCGCTCGACGAGCTCGTGGCCGCCGGCCTGCTCGCCGAGTCGCCGGCCGCGGTGCAGGCGCGCATCCGGGTGGAGCCATCGCTCGCCGGCGCGCTCGATGGGGCGGGCTACGTGCAGGAGAACGTGAGCGAGAAGGTCGAGGTGAAGCGCGTGGTGCACGCGCTGATCGGCACGCTCGCGGCGCCGGGCACGATCCAGGCGAGTTCCACCTCCGGCATTCCGGCCTCGGCCTGGAGCGAGGCGCTGCCCAACCGCTCGCTATGCCTCGTGGCGCATCCTATCAATCCGCCGCACGTGATCCCGCTCGTGGAAGTGTGCGGCGCGCCGTGGACCGCGCCGGAGGTCATCGACCGCGTGGTGGCCCTGCAGGCGCAGGTCGGGCAAGTGCCCGTGGTGCTGCGCAAGGAGATGCCCGGCTTCGTGGTCAACCGGCTGCAGGGCGCGCTCCTCGCCGAGGCCTTTCGCCTGTACGCCGACGGCGTGGCCTCGGCCGCGGACATCGACAAGACGATCCGCGACGGCCTGGGCCTGCGCTGGTCGTTCATGGGTCCCTTCGAGACCATCGATCTGAACGCCCCCGGCGGCATCGCCGACTACTGTCAGCGCTTCGGTCCGCTCTACTATCAGCTGTCGCAGGAGGCCACGCCGCGCGTGTGGGACGCCGCGCTCGTCGGCGCGCTCGAGCAGGAGCGGCGCCAGGAGCTCGCCGTCGGCAAGCTCGGCGAGCGGTCCGGCTGGCGCGACAGTCGCCTGATGGCGCTCGTGGCCCACAAGCGCGCGCAGCGCGAGGATTGAGCGGTCGGCTGTCGACTCAAGCTCGCCGCCACACGGTGGCGAGCCACGGCTGCTGCGCTCGCGGCAGGCCTGTGGGACGGTAGTAGTGCTCGAGCTCCGCGAAACCCGCGGCGCTCACGTACCTGCGCCACGCGTCGAGGTCGTGGTAGGCGCCGTAACGCTCGCCCTGCCAGCCTTCCTCGTTGTTCCCGCGTGGATTGGAGGTGAACAGCACCCCGCCGGGCTTCAGTGTGTCCTGCAGCTGGCGCAGCACGCGCGGCAGCTCCTGGCGCGGCACGTGGAAGAGCACGGCGTTGGCAAACACGCCGTCGAAACGCTGCGCGGGCAGCTCGAGGGCAAGCAGGTCCTGCGTCCACACTTCACACCCGCTGTGCTCGCGCGCCATGGCGGCGAGCGCCGCGGCGCCTTCCACGCCGATGGCAACGTGGCCCATGCGCGTGAACGTGGCCAAGTCCCGGCCCGGGCCGCAACCGAGGTCGAGGAGGGCGAACGGCGGCGGACCTTCGATGGGGCGCAGCAGCGCCGCGATGTTCTGGCTTACGTCGTGATCGCGCGTACCGTGCCAGAACGCCGCCGCGTTGCGGTCGTAGTGGCCCGTGGTGCGGCCGGTGATGCGGGCGAGGTCGTCGGGGGTGAGGGTCATGGGTCAGGGTTGCGTACGCACGTCGAGGCGGCGGCTCCGGGGCGGGCGGTACGCCAAGGTGAACGTGCTTGCCGAAGGGTAACCCGCGTGCGCCTCGTCCCGGCAAGGGGTGGCGAGTATGGCGCAGCACGCGAGACGCTTCGCGCAGTAGACTGCCCGCATGACATCTCCGACTTTCAACTCCGCCCTCATCGTCGGGGCCGGCGAGGGCATCAGCGCCTCGCTCGCCCGTCTCCTGCGCCGGGAAGGCATGGCGGTGGCACTGGCCGCCCGCGATCCAGGCAAGCTCGCGGCGCTGTGTGCGCAGAGCGGCGCGCGGGCCTTCGCCTGCGACGCGAGCGTGGCCGCCGATGTGGAGCGCCTGTTCGTCGACGTCGAGCGCGCGCAGGGCGCCCCGGACATCGCCATCTACAACGCGAGCCGTCGCGCCCGGGGGCCGTTCGTCGACCTTGCCGTGGACGAGGTCCAGCAGGCGATCCAGGTGAGCGCCTTCGGTGGGTTCCTCGTCGCGCAGCAAGCGGTCCGCCGCATGCTCCCGCGCGGCCACGGCGCAATCCTGTTCACGGGCGCGTCGGCGAGCGTGAAGGGATTCGCCCAATCGGCGCCGTTCGCGATGGGCAAGTTCGCCCTGCGTGGCCTCGCGCAGAGCCTCGCCCGCGAGTTCTCGCCGCAGGGCATCCACGTGGCGCACGTGGTGATCGACGGCGGCGTGCGCAGCGCGGCCCGCCCCGGCGACCCGGCGCATCCCGACACCCTGCTCGACCCCGATGCCATCGCGCTCACCTACCTCGCCCTGTTGCGTCAGCCCCGCAGCGCCTGGACCTCGGAAGTGGAACTGCGGCCGTGGGTGGAGCGGTTCTAGTCGCCATGGCGCTGGCGGGTAGCCGATTGCCCGCTTCCCAGCGGCACCGAGATTGACAAAAAATCGCATAACGTGAGATAAAGTTACATCGATGCTGGCCGCCCTCGCGCGGCTGAGGCGTCTTCCCACAGGATCGAATCGGTGCAATCGTCGGCGCCCCGGCCTGCTTCGGCGCCGGCGATGAACGAAGCGACGTACGACGTGCTCGTGATGGGCACCGGCGCGGCCGGCATGGCCTGCGCTATTACCGCCCAGCGGCTGGGCCTTCGCGTGCTCGTCGTGGAGAAGGCCGCCGCGATCGGCGGCACCACGGCCCTGTCCGGCGGCTGGCTGTGGATCCCGTGCAGCGCGCACGCGCGCCGCGCCGGCGTCGTCGACTCGCTCGACGCCGTGCGCGCCTACCTGCGCGCGGAGCTCGTCGATCGCTACGACCCCGGGCTCGTGGAGGCCTACCTCGCCACGGGCCCACGCATGCTCGACTTCTTCGAGCAGAACACGCCGCTGCGCTTCTTCGTGGGGCTCGACTACCCCGACTATCACTCCGCGCAGCCCGGCGCCACGGCCGGCGGGCGGTCGGTGTGCGCGCTCCCCGTGGACGGCCGCCTGCTGGGGCGCGAGCTGGCGACGCTACGCAAGCCGGTGCCCGAGATGACGCTCTTTGGCCTCAAGGTGGGCTCCGGCGCCGATTTCCAGCACTTCTTCAAGGCGCGTCGTTCCCTGCGCTCCGCGTTCTACGTTCTGCGGCGCATCGTGCGCCACGGACTCGATCACCTGCTGCACGGACGCGATCTCACGCTCATGAGCGGCAACGCGTTGGTGGGTGCGCTCGCCTGCAGCCTGCGCGACCTGCAGATTCCGGTGTGGCGCGGCAGCGAGGTCACGCAGTTGCTCCAGGAGGATGGTGTCGTGCGCGGCGCGGTGGTGCGCCGCGAGGGCGAGACCGTGACGGTGCGCGTGCAACGCGGGGTGGTCTGCGCCACGGGCGGCTTCGGCCACGACAAGGCGCGCCGCCAGGACCTGCTCCCGTCCGCCGCGGCTGACGACGCCCACTCGCTGACGGTGCCCGAAGCCACGGGCGATGGCATCCGCCTGGCGCAAGCCGCGGGCGGGCACGTTCCCCGTGAAGTGGCGAGCGCGGCGGCGTGGATGCCGGTGTCGGCGGTGCGTCGGCGCGACGGTACGCGCGGGCTCTATCCGCACAGCTTCGAGCGCGGCAAGCCCGGCGTGATCGCGATCGATTCGACGGGGGCGCGCTTCGCCAACGAGAGCGACTCGTACCACGACTTTGTGCGCGCCCTGCTGGCCCGCGAGCCCGTCACGGGCCGCTGCTGGTTCGTGGCCGACGCCACGTTCGTGGCGCGCTACGGCCTCGGCATCGCCA
>CALFEY010000378.1 GCA_937958295.1 uncultured Pseudomonadota bacterium | reverse complement strand
CATGAAGAGCAACCGGCCGCCGCGACGGATGCATTCCTGCTCGTCGCCTACGCCGATCTGCTGCTCGACCGCGATCGTCCGCGCGACGCCATCGCGCTGCTCGGCGGGGCCGTCGACGCCGACACGGCCTACCTCCGCCTCGCGATCGCGCACGCGGTGCTGCGCACGCCCGACGCCGCACGCCATCGCTGGACGATGGCCGCGCGGCTCGCCGCCTACGCGCAGCGGGGCGACACCACGGCCGGTCGCGAGGAAGCGCGCTTTCATCTCGCGCTCACCGGCGATGCGCCGGCGGCGCTGGAAGCCGCGCAGCGCAATTTCCGCATGCAGCGCGAGGCCGCCGACGTGCGCCTGCTGCTCGCCGCGGCGCTCGCGGCGGACCGGCCCAAGGCGGGCCAGCCTGCGCTCGACTTCCTCGCGCAGACGAAGCTCGCCGATCCGCGCGTGGACGCCCTCGCGGCACGCGTGCGCCGTGCGCTGGGAGATGGCGCGCCGTGACTGTGCCGCGCGTGGCGGGCTTCCTCTGCCTGTGGCTTGCCTGCGCCGGCGGCGTCGCGGCGCACTCCGCGAGCGATGCGTATCTCACGCTGGTGGCGGTCGGGGCGCACGAGGGCGTGACACGCCTCGAGGGCAGGATCGACGTGGCGCTGCGCGACCTCGATTTCGCGCTCGGCCTCGATGCCGACGGCGATGGCGAGCTCACCTGGGGCGAGGTGAAACGGCACGGGGCCGCCATCGCTCGCTTCGTATTCGACGCCATGCATGCGTCGGCGGGAGGGGCGGCGTGCCGGATCGCGCCCGGGCGCCAGCAGGTGGCCACGCGCACCGACGGCGCCTACGCGGCGCTCTTCTTCGAGATTCGCTGTCCCGGCGCGCCGCCCCGGGTGGACCTCGACTATCGGGTGCTGTTCGCGCTCGATCCCTCCCATCGCGGCATCGTGGTCTTTCGCGGCCGCGACGGCACCGCCACTGCGCTGCTCTCTCCCGCGGTGCCGCACATCGCGCTGGATCTCGCTGCCGCGCGCGGCAGGACGCCTTGACGCGCGCGCGCCGCGCCCCCGACAATTCCCCGCCACACCAGGAGAGCCTGCATGGAGCGCATCACGATGTCGATGGACGGGAGCCTCGCGAGCGACTTCGACCAGCTCGTGCGTGACCGCGGGTATGCGAGCCGGTCGGAGGCCATCCGCGATCTCCTGCGTCGCGAGATCGAGGCGCATCGGCAGGCCCGTGACGCCGGCGCGCACTGCGTGGCCAACCTCTCCTACGTCTACAACCATCACGAGCGCAATCTCGCCGAGCGCCTGATGGAGTCGCAGCACCAGCACCACGATCTCGTGGTGTCCACGATGCATGTCCATCTCGACCACGAGCATTGCCTCGAGAGCATGGTGCTGAAGGGTCCTTCACTGTCCGTGCGCGCCTATGCCGACCAGACGCAGGCCGAGCGCGGCGTGCGCCACGGCATGCTCAACCTCGTCACCGTCAAGGTCAGCGACTCGCATTTCCGCTTCGCCCCGCACCAGCATCCGGGGCACCTGCACCTCATCCCGCGCAGCTGACCGCCCGGAATACGCATCCATCGGGCCGCGGCGCACGTACATGAGTATGACGAATTGTAGAAATATTCACACATACTTCGCAACATCCACGTACCGCGAGCGCCTCTCATCCCTTCGACACCTCCAGACAACGCCATGCGCCTGCCCCACCTCGCCACGCTGACCACCCTCGCCCTGACCGCAGCCTGCATCGAAGCGACCGCCCAGGTGCCTGCCGCCCCCCCGCCCCCCGCCGATGGCAGCCAGGTCACCACGCTCGCTCCGGTGGCGGTGGAGGGGCACTACGACAACCGCGTGGGCACGAGCGACGCGGCGAGCCAGGGCGTGATCACGTCGCAGCTCATCGGCGACCGCCCTCTGCTGCGGCCGGGCAATCTCCTGGAATACGTGCCGGGGATGGTGGTCACCCAGCACAGCGGCGCGGGCAAGGCTAACCAGTACTTCCTGCGCGGCTTCAACCTCGATCACGGCACCGACTTCGCGACGTGGGTGGCGGGCATGCCCGTGAACTTGCGCACGCACGGCCACGGGCAGGGCTACACCGACCTCAATTTCATCATCCCCGAGCTCATCTCGCGCGTGGACTACTGGAAGGGACCCTACTACGCGAACATCGGAGACTTCAGCTCCGCGGGCGGGGCCTCCATGCACTACTACGACGACCTGAAGCAGGGGATCGCCCTCGGTACCGGAGGCGACTTCGGCTATGCGCGCGCGCTCCTCGCCGGATCGGCCGCGGCGGGGCCGGGCACGTTCACCTACGGCCTTGAATACCTGCACAACGACGGCCCGTGGGAAGTCCCCGACGACTTCCGTAAGGTCAACGCGCTCCTGCGCTACACGATGCCCCTGGGCGACGGCAGGCTCTCCATGACCGGCATGGCCTACGACGGCCGCTGGACCTCCAGCGACCAGATTCCACTGCGCGCGGTGAACGAAGGCCTCATCGGCCGTTACGGCTCGCTCGACGACAGCGCCGGCGGCACGTCGCATCGCTACAGCGTGTCGGTCGACTATGCCGCACCGCTTGCGGGCGGGCGGTTCGAGACCACCGCCTACTGGTTCAAGTACCAGCTCAATCTCTTCTCCAACTTCACCTATTTCCTCGACAACCCGGACGACGGCGACCAGTTCGAACAGGCCGACGACCGCAACGTGTACGGCTGGACGGGCAAGTGGAGCAAGGCTGCGGAGCTCATGGGGCGACCCACGATCAACACGTTGGGCTTCGAGGCGCGCCTGGATCGCATCGCTCCGGTGGGGCTGTACTCGACGGTGCGGCGCGAGCGCCTCACCACCACGCGGCAGGACAACGTCAACGAGGGAAGCGTGGGCGTGTATGCGCAAAACGACACGCAGTGGGCGGAGGGCTTCCGTTCCGTGCTGGGCCTGCGCTACGACTGGTATCGCTTCGACGTGGATTCGATCATTCCCGAGAACTCCGGTGTGAAGAACGACGGCATCGTCTCGCCCAAGGCCTCGTTCATCTTCGGGCCCTGGTACAAGACCGAATACTTCGTGAATGCCGGCTATGGCTTCCACAGCAACGACGCGCGCGGCGTGACGATCCGCATCGATCCGAAGTCGGGCGAGCCGGTGGACGCCGCCACGCCGCTCGTGCGCAGCAAGGGCGCGGAAGTGGGCCTGCGCACGGAAGCCATTCCCGACGTGCAGTCCTCGCTCGCCCTGTGGTATCTCAAGCTCGACAGCGAGCTCGTGTTCGTGGGCGATGCCGGCAACACGGAAGCCGGCCGGCCGTCACGCCGCTATGGCGTGGAGTGGAACAACCGCTGGCGCCCGTTGCCGTGGCTCTTCGCCGACCTCGATCTGGCTTGGAACCACGCGCGCTTCGAAGGCGACGCGCCCGAGGGCAACTACATCCCGGGCGCACCGAGCTCGGTCATCTCCGCCGGCGTGGCCGTGGACAACTACCGCAACTGGTCGGGCGCGATGTTCGTGCGCTACATCGGCGCCTATCCGCTGGTCGAGGACAACAGTGTCCGCTCGGACTCGTCCACCGTGGTGGATGCGCAGGTGGGCTACGAGATCTTCCGCAACACCCGGCTGCGCCTGGACGTGTTCAATCTCTTCAATGCGCAGACGAACGACATCACGTACTACTACACGTCGCGCCTGAACGGCGAGCCGGCCGAAGGGGTGGACGACGTCCATTTCCATCCGGGGGAAAAGCGGAGCTTTCGAATCACGTTGTCGTATGCGTTCTGAGCGGGATCGGTGGGGAGGGGCTTCGAGGTCGCACCTGACGGCAGCCCTTCCCAGACGACTCGGTCCATCGTGACCCCGACCTCGTGGCGACGTGCATGCCCGGCCCGACCGGCCGTTGGCGAGCAGCAGGAGCTGCGCGACCCCTCATTTGACCATGGCCCCGGCCGGCCCCAGGGAGGTCCTAGCGCCGCACCCCGCCAGGCATCGATGATGTCGGCAGGTCGGGTGTCAGCGCATCGTTTTCGGCGGGCGGCGGTGCCGGTGCTCCCTGTGGAGCGGGCTGGGTGGTTTCGGTGGATCGGTGCTGCACCGGTCCCCCGCCCTGTGCGAGGTTGCGTGCCGTGTTCACCAACGCCACGTGCGTGAGCGCCTGCGGAACGTTGCCGAGCGCTCGTCCATTGCGCAGATCGTACTCCTCGGACAGCAATCCCACGTCGTTGCGCAGGCTCACGAGTCGCTCGAACAGGGCCTCTGCATCGGCGCGACGCCCGAGGAGAAGCAGGCAGTCCGCAAGCCAGAACGAGCACGGGAGGAAGAAGCCCTCTCCTCCCGGAAGACCGTCGGCGCCGGGCACCGTGCGATAGCGCGCCACCAGTCCGTCAACAACGAGCTCGCGCTCGATCGCCTCGATGGTGCTGCGCATGCGTGGGTCGTCGGCCGGCAGAAAGCCCACGTGCGCGAGCAGCAGCAGGCTCGCATCGAGCTCCTGCGATCCGTAGTACTGCACGAATGTCCCTCGCTCCGCGTCGAAGCCGCGCGCGCACACTTCGGCATGGATCTGCGCGCGCAGTTCACGCCAGCGGTCGGCGGGTCCCTCGAGCCCGAAGTCCTCCACAGCCTTGACTGCGCGATCGAATGCAAGCCACGCCATCACCTTCGAGTAAACGTAATGCTGCGGCTCCCGCCGGGCTTCCCAGATACCGCTGTCCGGTCGCTGCCAGTTCGACTCCAGGAAAGTGACGAGGGTGCGCTGGAAGCTCCACGCATCGGCGTCCGAATCGAGGCCGGCCGTCCGCGCCACATGCATGGTGTCCATCAGCTCCCCGTAGATGTCGAGCTGAAACTGTGTGGCGGCCGCATTGCCCACGCGTACGGGCCGGGACTCGAGATATCCGGGAAGCCATGGCACCGTCATCTCGGTCATCTGGCGCTCACCCGCGACGCCGTAGAGGATCTGCATCTCGCCGGGATGTCCCGCCGCTGCCCGTAGCAGCCAGCGCCGCCAGTCACGGCCCTCGTCGCGGTACCCGGCCAGGAGCAATGCGTACAGGGTGAATGTGGCATCCCGCACCCAGCAGAAGCGGTAGTCCCAGTTGCGCACCCCGCCCAGAAGCTCGGGCAGCGACGTGGTGGCCGCCGCCACGATCCCGCCGGTGGGCGCGTAGGTCAGCGCCTTCAGCAGCATCAGCGAGTTTCTCACCACGCCGGACCACTTGCCCGTGTAGGTGCATTGCCCGCACCAGCGCCGCCAATAGCGCTCGGTCGCCGCGATGGCGGCATCGGCCTCGATGGGCACAGGACGGGACTCGTGCGAGGGAAACCAGGTGAGAACGAACGGAATCCGCTGGCCGGCGCAGATCGTGAAGGCGGCCACCGACTTCATGTTCTCGCCCACCACGTCCACTGGTGTGCGCAGTTCCAGCGAGTCCGGGCCGGCGGTGGCCAGCAGAGCGTCATCCACGCGTCGCACCCAGGGCGTGGCAACGCCGTAGCTCGGGCGGATGACGAGCTCCATGCGCATCGCCATGCTCCCGCGCGTGCATTCGACGACCCGCACGACGTCCGTCCGATCTCCCCACACGGGCATGCAATCGATGACCGAGACAGCGCCCTCGCTTGTCTCGAACCGCGATTCCAGCACGAGCGAATCGGGACGGTAGGAACGCGTCACGGTCGCGCCTGGCGCTTCCGGGGCGAGGAGCCAGCGGCCATGCTCCGGCGTGCCGAGGAGGGCCGCGAAGCACGACGGTGCGTCGAAGCGAGGCACGCACATCCAGTCAATGGAGCCATCCGTGCCGACGAGCGCGGCGGTACGTGTGTTGCCGATCAAGGCGTAGTTCTCGATAGGCAGTGGCATGGTCGCTCCTTCAGGCGTCAGCCCCGCGCGGGGGTGAGGGCGATCTCCAGATGGGAGCAGGCCAACGCGGCCTGCAGTCGCAGCAAGGCGGCGAGTGCGATCTGGCGATCATGTGGGACATCCAGCGATCGATCCGCGACGTCTCGCACGAGCCATGCATGCTCGAGTAACGCTGCGGTCCGCGCCGGGTCGCGGGTGTGAGCGGCGATCGCGGTGAGCGCGTCGAGAAGACGCACCACGACCGCAACGTTACGGCCCGCTTCGCGCCGCACCTCGTCGAAGGCGGTGGCCAGCAGCGAGGGAAACGAGGCCCCTTGCAGCATGAGTCGCACTTGGCCGTCGTCGGCGGCCAGCGAGCCCGGCAGCGAGCGCTGTGCCAACATCGCGAGGATCGCACCGAGGTGATCGACGCACATCACGGCCGTGGTGGTGTCGTTGATCCCGGGCGAGATGGCCTTGAGCGCGATGTCCACGAGCTGGCGGATGCCAAAGCCGAACTCCTGGTCGATCGTGCGAAACGAATGAATGGCAACGGCGTTGCCGAGATCCGCGCGCGTAGCGTCCTCGACGGTGGCAATGCAGAAGACGCTAAGGAGCGGCGTCCCGTGCATCACGAAGCCGCCCGGGGGCACTTCGACGCGTATGCGGATATCGGCGCGCGTGGCAATGTCGAGGAGTCGCTTGCTGTCGATGACCTGGACATAGCCGCGCGAGCGAGCGTGAATCACTTGCGCTGCGGGCTCTTCGCTCCAGGAGGGCGGGACGTCGCTTCGATCCGCCGCGAATGCGTCGTCGCGTTGGGCCGGCAGGCCACGCTGCAGCGCGGCAATCGTCTCCGCCGTGATGGCCTCGATAATGGTTGCGGCCTGGATCGACGTCGCAATGTGATGGATGAAGAACACGAGCACCGCGATACCGAGCAGCGCGAGGAGAAGTCCCGCAAACACGGCCAGCGACGGGACGAACGATGCTTCGACGTCGGACCGGATCGTGCGGAGCACGACCAGACAATACGCGAAGATCCCGAGGAAGGCTCCGAGGACGAACTGATTGCGTCCATCGCGCATGAAGTTGCGCAGCACCCGCGATGTGTATTGCGCCGAGGCGGTGGCGAGCGCCGCGATCGTGAGCGAGAACGTGATACCGGCCACCGTGATCATGGAACCGGCGATGGTGGACAGCATGCCGCGGGATCCTTCGGCCCCCGCCCCGAAGAGCAGCGGATAGTCGTCTGACCAGTCCATCCGAAAGTGCTTGTCGACCTCGACAAGGCCGATGGCGGCCAGCATGGCGCTGACGACCATCACGACAGGCACGAACCACAGGCTCGAGCGTATGCTCACCCACAAGGCGCGCGGACGAATCATCCGCCGCGCCCTTCCCGTGAACCCGGCGCTTGCACACCCATGTTCGACATCCTCGCTGCCTGCCTCGTCATCACCGCGCTGTTCTCCTGGCTCAACCACCGGTTCGTGGGCCTGCCCACGACCATCGGCGTCATGGTAATCGCCCTTGGCGTGTCATTGTCGCTAGTGGCGCTCGACGCCTCGAGTTGGATAAATGCGGCGCGCGTGTACGAGGAGCGGCTGTTGCGGTCGATCGACTTCTCTACCGTGCTGATGCAGGGCATGCTTTCGCTACTGCTCTTTGCGGGAGCGCTGCATGTGGACTTGCGGTCGCTGCGCTCGCAGCGATGGTCCGTGGCCACCCTCGCCATCGTCGGAACGGTGGCATCGACGCTCGTCGTCGGATTCGGGATGTGGCTTACGCTGACTGGGGTTGGGCTTCCGCTCGACCTGATCTATTGCCTGCTCTTCGGCGCGCTTATCTCGCCGACCGACCCGATCGCCGTGATGGGAATCGTAAGGGCTGCGGGCGCGCCGCACAAGGTGGAGCTCCTGATCGCCGGGGAATCGCTGTTCAATGACGGTGTTGGAGTGGTCGTGTTCGCGATTCTCCTCGGGATGCTGACGAGCGGCGATGTGCCTTCATGGCAAGCCGCGCTCGGCCTGCTCGTGCGCGAGGCAGGAGGCGGCCTGGCCTTCGGCGCTGTCCTGGGCTTCGTGGCCTACTGGCTGCTGAAGAGCATCGACCAGTACCAGGTGGAGGTGCTGGTGACACTGGCCACCGTGACGGGCGGCTATGCGATGGCCAATCACTTGCACGTGTCGGGCCCATTGGCAATGGTGGTGGCGGGGCTCGTGGTCGGCAACCAGGGCCGCGCCAGGGCCATGTCGGACACCACGCGCCGCTACGTCGACATGTTCTGGGAACTGATCGACGAGATCCTCAATGCCGTGCTGTTCGTGCTGATCGGCATGGAGGTGCTGCTCATCGCGACATCGCCGGCGCTTGTGGTTGGCGGAATCATCGCCGTGCTCATGACGTTGTTGGCGCGCACTTTGTGTGTCGGAATTCCCGTACGCGTCGCCCAAGCGAGATTCGATCTACCGACAGGCGCCTGGAAGGTCGTGACCTGGGGTGGCCTGCGCGGAGGGATTTCGGTGGCACTGGCGCTGTCGTTACCCGCCGGACCGGAGCGGGAAGCCGTGGTCGCGCTGACATACTCGGTGGTGGTGGTCTCGATCCTCGCGCAGGGCCTGACCATCGGCCCGCTCGTCAGGCGCACCTTTCCGCGCCAGAACCGCTGACGCAAGCGCCGCCGCGCCCGCGTCGCGGGTGCGGCGAGGGAGCGGCTGTTCGGCGTTGCGTCCAGGCCTTGAACCGCCGAGCGAGCCCGCATCCCCGAACGACGACGGCAGGGACCCGGGCGGTACGATGAAGATCGTTACGGCGCCGCCGAGGGCGAGCATTCGCGCGCGCGCCGTACCGCGCTCGGGCGCACCGCCATGTTTGGCGTTTTGATCCTCGGTGCATTCTCGCGGGCGGTGCGGGGCGGAGCATCCGGCACTGGCTCGTGGCTCGGTTCGGCGACGAGCGGGGATCGATTCATCGTCAACTTCGCAGAGCGCAGACATCGGCGCCATCGGTGATATGGTGCGTGCCGGTCACCCATGAAATCGGCAGCACCCATCCGGGGCGCCGGACTCTACAAGCTGAAAGGACACCCGTGATCAAATGGGCCATCATCTTCTTCGCCATTTCCGTGATCGCCGGCATCTTTGGCTTCACCGGTATCGCCTCGGGTGCGCGGTCGATCGCTAAGGCGCTGTTCTTCATTGCCTTGATCCTCTTCCTGATCGTGCTGATACTTGGCGTCTTCATGGGCGTGCTTGTGTTCTGATCGGCGCGCAGCGGCATACCGAGCCATCGACGTGTCGGCCTCGTTCAACCGATCGCCTGAGCCGACGACAGCGCGGTGCCGTTCTCGATCGGGGCGGGGATGCGATACGTTGCCGGGGCCTTTGCGGATCGCGCCCCCTGCCCAGTCATTGCCATGGACGCGTTCCCCGCCCGCTCCCATCAGAACGTCCCGCGCACCCCCACCGTTACGCCGCGCGCGGCCATCGGCGCGATGTTCACGAGATACGATACGTGGTTGCGCGCGTCCTGGTCGAGCAGGTTCGTGCCCTTCACGAAAGCCATGAGCCCGTAGCGATCCTGCGAGAGCCGCCACGTGAGGCTCGCATTGAGCATCGTGTAGCCGTCCGTGGGAAGCTCATCCGGGGCGGTGCGGTCCTGCGCCTGCACGCGGAAGAGGTCGAGGCGCGTGTCCCAGCGATCGGCTGTGTACACGACCGAGGCGCCGAGGCGCACGGGCGAGATGCGTGGCAGCGGCTCGTCGAGGTCGGTGTTCGCGGCCCACAGATAGTCCGCCTGCAGCTCGAGGTCGAAGCGCCCCGGTCCGTAGGCGCCCAGTGCAACCTTGGCTTCGGCCTCAATGCCGTAGAACTCGGCCTTGCTCTGCCGGTAATCGTAGATGGGCAGCTCGTCCTCCGGGTCGATGAGGCCCGAGTTGTACAGCGTGATGTAGTTGCTGAACCGGTTGTAGAACGCGGTGAGGCTGCCGCTCCACCCGTCCCCCTTCTTGCGCACGCCGAAGTCGACGCCGACCGAGCGCTCGAGCCCCAGGTTGCGATCGCCCACTTCCACGAGGCCCGTGGCCACGTGCGGGCCGTCGGCGAAGAGCTCCTGGTAGTTGGGCGGGCGTGCCGTGTAGGTGAGCGAGCCCACGAGCGAGTATTGCGGGGTGAGGGCATACGAAGCCCCCAGCGAAACGGCGCCGGAGTTGAACGAGCGGGTGAGCGCCGGGCCGAAGTTATCGTCCTCGTCGGCGCTCACGCGCGTGTAGTCGTAGCGGGCGCCGAACTGCACCTTGAACGCGCCGAGCTTCGTCTCCTCGTACAGGAAGGCTGCGAAGGCCTTGGTATGCGTGGGCGGCAAGAAGCCTTCCTCACCGAGGGCGGAGAAGTCGAAGTCGATCGCCTGCACGCCGAAGGCGCCTTCGAAGCCGCCGATCGGCAGGTGCACCACGTCCACGCGGCCCTGCCAGCCGTCGTTCTTGAATACCGTCCCTGCCTCGCTGCCTTCGTACTCGGTGTGCTCATAGCGCGTGTCGGTGAACTTGACGTCGATCGACTTCAGGCTCGACAGCGGTGTGAGCCACTGCCCCGCGAGGTCGAGGCGCTTCGACTTCATCTTGATGGTCACGTCCTCCTCGGCCACGGTGCCGTAATCGGAGTCGAACTGCGTGTACGACGCGCCCGCGAAGCCTTTCTTGCCGACGTAGGCGATGCCCGCGGAGCCGCCGTTGCTCTCGCTCTGGCTGTTGGGCAGGCGGCCGTAGGGTCCTGGCTCGTCGGGCGGCAGCGTGTCGCGCAATTGCGGTGAATACGCATAGCCCGGAATGCGCAGGTCGCTCGTGCGGCGCGTGAAGCCGTCGACGTGGAACTGCAGTCCCTGCTCGGTACCGAACTCGACGAACCCGGCCGCGGCCTTCTCGCTGGCGGGCGAGGCATAGCGGGCATCGATGCCGCCGGTCACGCCATCCACGCGCTCGCTCGGGATGCGGGTGTCGATCACGTTCACCACGCCGCCGATCGCGGTCGGGCCGTAGAGGAGCGACGCCGGACCGCGCACGACTTCGATTCGCCGCAGGGTCAGCGTATCGACGGCCACCGCGTGATCCACGCTGGTGCCGGAGGCATCGAACGACGCGAGGCCGTTCTGAAGGATCTGCACGCGGTCGCCGTCCAAGCCACGGATCACCGGCCGGCTGGCGTTAGGCCCGTAGTACGACGAGTTCACGCCAGGCAGCGTGTTGACGATCTCGCCAAGCGTGGGCTGCATGTTGAGCTGGAGCTTCTCCCCGGTGATCACGGACACCGGGGCGACGAGGTCGAACAGATCGCTGCCGAGCGGGTTGGCGGTGACCACCACGGAGGGAAGGCGCGCGGGCGCGGCGGCGCTTTGCGCGCGTACCGCCGGAACGGCAAGGGAGAAGAGGGCGAGCGCGAGGGCGCTCATCCGAAATGGATGCTGGGACACGAGGCACTCCTGGAGTCGAAGACGTGCAACACGCTGCAGCGTCCAGACAGACGCGGCGGCGAATGCGTGCGGCGGACTACAGGAGGACGGGCGGAGCGCGGCTTTCGAACCACGCCCGCCGCCCGTGCGCGCAGGAAGGGCAGGTGCGGGGGGCAAGCCATGGCGGCATGCCATGCGCTTGCGCGACCGAGGGGGTGCCGGATACCGCGGAGAAGCCGCCGGCCAGCAGGTCGCACTGGAGGCACTTGGGCGTGTCGGTG
>CALFEY010000377.1 GCA_937958295.1 uncultured Pseudomonadota bacterium | reverse complement strand
ACGTTCATCCTGTTCCTCGGCGACAACGGCTTCTTCTTCGGCGAACACGGTCTCGGGCCGGAACGGCGCTTCGCTTACGAAGAGGGCATCCGCTCGCCATTCGTGGTGCGCTTTCCGTCGAAGGTGACGGCGGGCTCGCGCCGGAGCGAGCTCGTGATCTGCCAGGACATCGCGCCCACGCTCATCTCGCTCGCCGGCGGCAAGCCGGGCCCGCAGATTCAAGGGCGCTCGCTGCTGCCGCTCTTCGCGCATGGGCCGACGCAGATGCGCAGAGGCTGGCGGCAGTCGTTCCTCGTCGAATACTGGGCCGAGCAGGCGATGTCCTGGCTCGTGGGCATGTCGTACAAGGCCGTGCGTACGGACCGTCACAAGTACATCCATTGGGTGAACCGGGGCCGCGATGGGGAGCTCGACGAGCTCTACGACCTGGAGGCTGATCCACACGAGCTGCGCAACCTCAACCGCAGCCGTGCCCACGCCCCGGTGCGCGAGAAGCTGCGGCGGCAACTGCGCGGGCTCGTGGCCGACGCCCTCGCGCTGTAGCGGCCGCCGGCGTACGCCATGCCTGCGGCGGGCTGCGGGCAGCGGCCGCCGGTCAGTCCGACTTCGCCCCCGAGGCCTTCACGATCGGCACCCACTTGACGAGGTCGGCCTGAATGACCTTGGCGAAGGATTCCGGCGTGCCGGGCGGCGCGAGGTCGAACCCTTGGGGACCGAGCTTCTCCTTCGCTTCCGCGCTCGCGAGGATCCTGGTGAGCTCACCGTTGAGCTTCGCCACCACGGCCGGCGGGGTGCCGGCGGGGGCGATGAAGCCGAACCACGTGTTGATCTCGTAGTCCTTGATCCCCTGCTCCACCAGCGTGGGGACATTGGGCAGCAGCGGCGAGCGCGCGAGACTCGTCACGCCGAGCGCGCGCACCTTGCCTTCCTTGATCTGGCCAATGACGGTGGGCGTATTGAAGAACCCCATGCTCACTTCGCCTGTCATCACCGCGAGCACGCCTTGCGGCGCGCCCTTGTACGGCACGTGCACGAGCTGGGTGCCCGTCACGTTCGCGAAGAGCACGCCCGACAGGTGATGACTGGTGCCGGCACCGCCGGACGAGAAGGTGAGCTTGCCCGGGTTGGCCTTGGCCTCCGCCACGATGTCCCGCGGTGTCTTCGCGGGGCTGCCGGGCGGCACGATCATCACGTTGGAGACCCCGCCGATGAAGGCGATGGGCTGGAAATCCTTCACCGAGTCGTAGCCGGGCGCCGAGAAGATTGCCTGGTTGAACACGAGCGTCCCTTGCGAGGCAAAGGCGATGGTGTAGCCGTCGGCCGGGGCGCGCGCGAGCTCCGCCATGGCGATGGTCCCGCCCGCGCCTGCCTTGTTCTCCACCACGACGGGCTGGCCCAGCGCACGAGAGAGCTCCGCCGCGGCATAGCGCGAGACGATGTCGGCCGTGCTGCCGGCGGCCAGCGGGACCAGCAGCTTGATGGGTTTGGTGGGCCAGCTCTGCGCCTGCACCCCGGAAGCCGCCAGAATGGCCGCCGCGGTCAGGGCGTACAGGGCGCGCCGGCGCCCGCGGGAGTTCGGCAAGCTCATGGTCACCTCGTCGTGGTCGATCGACACCGATGGTACGTCGTTCGCCGCCTGCGTGGAACGACGAACCAAGGCGGTGCGAACCACCGAAGTGGTGCGCGCGAGGGGCCGCGCACTCCGGCCGTGGCTAGCTGCCGCGATACGTCGAATAGCTCCAGGGCGAGACGAGCAGCGGCACGTGGTAGTGCAAGGATGCGTCGGCCACGCCGAAGTCGAGCGCGATCTCGTCCACGAACGGCGGGTCGGGCAGGTCGAGCCCCTGCTTGGCGAAGTACTCGCCCATGGCGAAGAGCAGGCGATAGCGACCCACGGTGAAGGCGGCGCCTTCGAGCAGCGGCGCATCGCAGCGGCCATCGGCGTTGGTGAGGGCGTCGCCGACGAGGGCGTAGCGCTCGCCCAGGTTGCGGTACAGCGTGAGGCGGATGCCCGCGCCCGGCTTCCCCTGGGCGGTATCGAGCACGTGCGTGGTGAGGCGTCCCATCGGGAAGGCTCCGGTCGGCGTGCCCCGCGCCGCGGGGCATCGTGAAGGCGGACGAAACGGCGGTGGCGCTCCGCATTGTATGCGCGAGCCAGCAGCGGCGAGTTGGTATGCTTGGCACGTCCTCCTCGCCGTCGCCGCGGCCCCACGCCGAGCCCTCGATGACCGACCGCTTCGATCCCACCTACCCGCGCGACCTTGCCGGCCACGGCCCGACCCCGCCGCATGCACGCTGGCCGGGCGGCGCGCGCATCGCCTTGCAGTTCGTCCTCAACTACGAGGAGGGCGGCGAGAACTGCGTGCTCCACGGCGACCCGGCATCGGAGACGTTCCTCTCGGAGATCGTCTCCGCCGTGCCGTTCCCGGCGCGGCACATGAGCATGGAGTCGCTCTACGAGTACGGCGCGCGCGCAGGCGTGTGGCGCCTCTTGCGCCTGTTCCGCGAACGGCGGCTGCCGCTCACCGTATTCGGGGTGGCCATGGCGCTCGCCCGCCATCCCGCGGTCGTCGATGCGTTCCTCGCCGACGGCCACGAGATCGCGAGCCACGGCTGGCGCTGGATCAGCTACCAGTACGCCGACGAAACGCTCGAGCGCGAGCACATGCAGCTTGCGGTGGACACCATCGCCCGCCTCGCAGGCCGTCCGCCCGACGGCTGGTACACGGGGCGCGACAGTCCGAACACGCTGCGCCTCTTGGCCGAGCACGGCTTCGCGTACAGCGCCGATTCGTACGCCGACGACCTGCCCTACTACGCCCGCGTCGATACCGCCCACGGCCCGCGTCGGCAGCTCGTCGTGCCCTACGCGCTCGACACCAACGACATGCGCTTCGTCACGCCCCAGGGCTTTAACACCGGCGAGCAGTTCTTCACCTACCTCAAGGACGCGTTCGACGTGCTCTACGCCGAAGGCGATCCGCGCGGCCTCGATGCCCCCAGGATGATGTCGGTGGGACTGCACGGCAGGCTCGTGGGGCACCCTGCGCGCGCGGCCTCGCTCGCGCGCTTCCTCGACTATGTGCGCGGCCACGAGGACGTGTGGGTCGCGCGCCGCATCGACATCGCCCGTCACTGGCTTGCCGTGCATCCCGCGGAGCCGGCGTCGCCATGACGCTAGCCGAGGTCAACGCATTGGGCGAGGCGGCCTTCGTGGCCGCCTTCGGCGGCGTGTTCGAGCACTCGCCGTGGGTGGCGCAACGCGCGTTTGCCGGGCGCCCGTTCACGAGCGTTGCGGCGCTGCACCGCGCAATGGCAGAGGAAGTCGACCGCGCGAGCGATGCCGAGCGGCTGGCGCTCATCCGCGCGCACCCCGAGCTCGCGGGTCGCGCAGCGGTGCGCGGGGAGCTCACCGACGAGTCGCGGCGCGAACAGTCGAGCGCGGGCCTCGCGGAGTGCTCGCCCACGGAGTTCGCCCGGCTCACGGAGCTGAACGCGCGCTATCTCGCGCGGTTCCGGTTTCCGTTCATCCTCGCGGTGAAGGGCTACGACCGCGCCGGGATCATCGACGAGTTC
>CALFEY010000376.1 GCA_937958295.1 uncultured Pseudomonadota bacterium | reverse complement strand
GCACGATCGCCGGAGTTATAGGCCGGCTGGCCACAGCACGTTTGCGTGGGCGGGACGAAGACCTCGGCGCCCCCGGCCTCGAGCAGCTTGATGGCCGCGAACCCGATCGAGGGCCGCATCAGATCGACAAGGCAGGTAACGAAGAAACCGACGCGCATGCTGGCACCGCACTGTTTTGGGCCATCTTAGCATGCGGCTCCCCTCGCTCCCGAGGGGATTTGCCCGCGCGGATCATGCGTGCGCGGAGCTTCGCAACGGGAGCGTCAGCACGCCACGGAGCCGCGTGTCGCGCATGGCCGCGTCACCGACGCGTCGACCTGACGAGGTCGCGGGTGCCGCCGAGGGCGGCGGCCCCGAGCATGATGGTCACGCCCTGCCCGGGCCCACCCCAAGACCGCCAGGATGCCCGTGGAACGGCGGCTTGCCTCCATGTCCGCCAGCGCCGTCCGAGCCGACCGGCGGGACGGTCTCCGCCCCCCGGCCCCTACCCCGTCAGTAGAACTGCGAGTTCGCGAGCGCGATGGCGCAAAGGCCCATGAGACCCTGGGGGAGGATCCCCAGCACCAGGAGCGCGAGCCCATTGGCCGACAGCAGCACGCGGGTATCGGCCCGCGCGACGATGGGCGAGCGATCGGTAGGCTCGTCGAAGTACATGAGCTTGACGATGCGCAGGTAGTAGAAGGCCCCGATCAGGGCGGCAATCACGCCCACCACGGCGAGCCACAGGAACCCGGCCTTCACGGCCGCCTGCAAGACGAGCAGCTTGGCGTAAAAGCCGATCGTGGGCGGCATGCCCGCCAGCGAGAACATCACCAGCAGCATCACGAACGCCCACCATGGCGAGCGCGCGTTGAGGCCCTTGAGATCGTCCAGCCGGTCGGACTCGAACCCGTTGCGCGACAGGAGCAGGATCACGCCGAAGGACGCGAGGCTCGTGAGCACGTAAGCGGCCATGTAGAACATCGCCGCGGCATAGCCCGACGAGTCGGCGGCCAGAAAGCCCATGAGCACGTAGCCCATGTTGGCGATCGAGGAGTAGGCAAGCATCCGCTTGAGGTTGGTCTGCGCGATGGCCACGATATGGCCGATGGTGACCGACAGCACCGACAGCACCACCAGCATGCCCTGCCAGTGCACTTCCGCACCCACGAGCGCGCCCGCCAGCAGCCGCAGCAGCATTGCGTAGGCCGCGAACTCGGGTGCCGTGCCGATGAAGAGCGTCATGGCGGTGGGCGCGCCCTGGTACACGTCGGGCACCCACATGTGATACGGCACAGCGCCCAGCTTGAACGCGATGGCCGAGACCACGAACACCAGCCCAAAGATCAGCAGGACCTTGTCGTCGGAATGAGCCAGCACTGCCTGCATCACCTGGTCGATCTGCAGCGAGCCGGTGGCGCCGTAGATCATGGACATGCCGTAGAGCAGGAAACCCGAGGCGAGCGCGCCCAGCACGAAGTACTTCATCGCCGCCTCGGAGGTGATCTTGGAGTCGCGCTGGAAGGCCACCAGGGCGTACAGCGAGAGCGACATGAGCTCGAGGCCGAGGTAGAGCGTAAGGAAGCTGTTGGCGGTGATGAGAAGCTGCATGCCGAGCAGCGCGAAGAGCATCAGCACGAACGTCTCGCCGCGGAAGAGCCCGCGCAGCGTGAGGTAGGTGCGCGAGTAGAACAGCGCGAGCGACACGGCCACGAAGCTGAAGAAGCGCAGGACGTCGGCGGCGAAGTCGTCGATGACCACGCCGTGAAAGACGAGACCGCCCTCGCTGTTCCACGTGCGGAGCGTCTCGCAGGCGGCGATGAGCAGCGTGAGCTGGGCGAGCCAGTAGCCCACGTGGCGCCGATCGTCGGGGAGCCACGCATCCACGAGCAGGATCACGCACGCGCCCGTGAGGACGACGATCTCGGGTAGCACGGACAGGAAATCGACGGTCATCGCGTTTCTTCTTCTACAGTTTGCTGCGCGCCACCTGGGCGAGGAGGTCGACCACCGACACGTGCATCACGTCGATGAACGGCTTGGGCCACAGGCCCATCAGCAGCACGAGGCCGGCGAGCGTGCCCAAGAGCCAGAACTCCCGGCGCGACAGGTCCTTCAGGGCGGCCACGTGGGCGTTGGCCACCTCGCCGTACACCACGCGCTTATACATCCACAGGGTGTAGGCCGCTCCAAGGATGAGCGAGAGGGCCGCGAGGAACGCCACCCAGAAGTTGAACTTGACCGAGGCGAGGATCACGAGCCACTCGCCCACGAATCCGGAGGTGCCCGGCAGGCCGGCATTGGCCATGCTGAAGAGCATCACGAAGGCCGCGAACTTGGGCATGGTGTTGGCCACCCCGCCGAAATCGGCGATGAGATGGCTATGCATCCGGTCGTAGAGCACGCCCACGCACAGGAACATGGCCGCTGACACGAAGCCGTGCGAGATCATCTGGGCGATGGCGCCTTCCGCCCCGGTGACGCTGAAGATGAAGAAGCCGAGCGTGACGAAGCCCATATGCGAGATCGACGAGTAGGCGATCAGGCGCTTCATGTCGGCCTGGACCAGCGCCACGAAGCCGATGTACACGATGGCGATGAGCGACAGCACGATCATGAACGTGGACAGGTAACGGCTGGCATCCGGCAGGATCGGCAGCACGAAACGCGCGAAGCCGTACGCGCCGATCTTCAGCGTGATCGCCGCGAGCACCACCGAGCCGCCAGTGGGCGCCTCCGGGTGGGCATCAGGCAGCCACGTGTGCACCGGCCACATCGGCACCTTCACGGCGAACGCCGCGAAGAACGCCACGAAGATCAGGATCTGCGTATGCAGCGACAGCGGGAGGTCGACCCAGTCCTGGATCGCGAAGCTGCCGGACTTGTTGTACAGGTAGATGAACGCCACCAGCATCAGCAGCGAGCCCATCAGCGTGTACAGGAAAAACTTGATGGCGGCGTAGACCCGGTTCTCGCCGCCCCACACCCCGATGATGAGGTACATCGGGATCAGCATGGCCTCGAAGAACACGTAAAAGAGGATGCCGTCGAGCGCCGCGAACGCGCCGTTGATGAGGCCCGACATCACCAGGAACGCGGCCATGTACTGCGCCACGCGCACCTTGATGGCCTCCCAGCCGGCCCACACCACGAGCACCGTCACGAGGGCGTTGAGCATGATGAACAGCACCGAGATGCCGTCCACGCCCAGGTGGTAGTAGATATCGAAGTAAGGGATCCACTCGCGCCGCTCCACGAACTGCATCGCCGAGGTCGTGGCGTCGAAGTGTGTGTAGAGCGGGATGGTCACGAGGAAGGACGCGATCGCGCCCACGAGCGCCGTCCAGCGCGCCTTGCCGGCGTCGCTGTCGCGGCCGAGGACGAGCACGGCGATCCCCGCGGCGATGGGCACCCAGACGGCGAGTGACAGGTAGGGGGTCATCGGATCACCCACCAGGTCAGCAGTGCAAAGAGCCCGATGATCATCGTGAAGGCGTAGTGGTAGACGTAGCCGGACTGCATCTGCCGCAGGAGCGTGCCCCACCACCGCACCAACCGGCCGGAGCCGTTGACGATGCCTTCGATGATCATGCCGTCACCCACCCGCGAGAACAGGGTGCCGATGCGGCGCGCGCCACCGGCGAAGAACCACTCGTTGAAGCGGTCGAAGTAGTAGTTGTTGAGGAGCACGGTGTAAAGGCCGCCGGCAGCCTTGGCCAGACGCGCCGGCAGTGCGGTGTTCACAAGATACAGATACGCGGTGGCCGCGATGCCCGAGAGGGCGATCCAGAACGGCGGCGCCATCACGCCATGCGTTATGAAGGAGACGGCACCGTGCCAGCCGTTCTTCAGCTCGGCGAGCACGTCATGGGCGGGCAGCACGAAGATCGACTTGCCGAAGTAGTCGCCGAAGGCCAGGGGCCCGATCGCCACCCAGCCGGCGAGGATCGACGGCACGGCGAGGAGGACCAGCGGCAGCGTGACCACCCACGGGCTCTCCTTGGGCGGGCCGTGGTGCTCGTCGTGGTGGTCGTCATGGTGCTGGTCCGCTGGCAGCTCGTCGTAGCGCTCCTTGCCATGGAACGTCATGAACATCAGGCGGAATGTATAGAACGACGTGACGAACACGCCGAGCAGCACGCACCAGTAAGCGTAGGCGTGCCCCCAGATCGTCGACTCGTGCACCGCCTCGATGATGAGGTCCTTGGAAAAGAAGCCCGCGAACGGAGGGATGCCGCACAGCGCGAGACCGCCGATGAGCATCGTCACGTAGGTGATGGGCATGTACTTGCGCAAGCCGCCCATGTACCGCATGTCCTGGTTGTGGTGCATGGCGATGATCACCGAGCCCGCGCCGAGGAAGAGCAACGCCTTGAAGAAGGCGTGTGTCATGAGGTGAAACATGGCCCCAGCGTAGGCGGACACGCCGAGCGCGACCGTCATGTAGCCGAGCTGCGATAGCGTGGAGTACGCCACCACCCGCTTGATGTCGAACTGCACCATCCCGAGGATACCGAGGAAGAGCGCCCCGGTGGCCCCGATCACCGTGATGAAGCCGAGCGCCGTGGGAGAGTGCTCGAATAGCGGGCTCATCCGCGACACCATGAAGATGCCGGCCGTGACCATCGTCGCGGCGTGGATCAGCGCGGAGATCGGCGTGGGGCCTTCCATCGAGTCGGGCAGCCACACGTGCAACGGCACCTGCGCGCTCTTGCCCATCGCGCCGATGAAGAGGCAGATGCAGGTGACGGTCATGAGCGACCAGGCTGCCGCGCCCCAGA
>CALFEY010000375.1 GCA_937958295.1 uncultured Pseudomonadota bacterium | reverse complement strand
GGGCCAGGATCGCGGGTTCAGTCCACCTGCTTCGCCCCGGACTGCCTCACCACTTCGCGATAGCGGTCGATCTCGCCCAGCACGAATTTCTTGTACTCCTCCGGCGACCAGTTGTACGTCTGCGCGGCATTCTTCGCGATGCGGGCCTGCAGATCGGGCGACTGCAGCACCGCGTTGATCTCGCGATTGAGCTTGTCCACGATCGCCTTCGGCGTGCCGGCAGGCGCCATGAACCCGTAGAACGTGGAGGTGTGCACGTTCGGGATGCCGAGCTCGTCGAGCGTGGGCACGTCCGGCAGGGCCGCGCTGCGCGTGGCCGAGGCCACCGCCAGCGCCTTCAGGCGGCCGGACGTCACGAAGGGCAGCGCCGTGGGCGGATCGACCATGTAGTCGATCTCGCCTGCCACCAGTGCGGCCTCGGCGGGTGCTGTGCCCTTGTACGACACGTGCACGGTCTCGATGCCGGTGGCGGTGTTGAACATCACGCCGAACAGGTGCTGCGACGAGCCCACGCCCCCCGAGCCGAAGTTGAGCTTGCCCGGGCTCGCCTTGGCCATCGCCACCAGCTCCTTTGGCGACTTCGCCGGCGAGTTGGCGGGTACCACGAGGAAGCTCGGCACGATATACGCGAGGGCCACGAACTCGAAGTCCTTGACCGGATCGAAGCCGAGCTTCGAGTACAGGTGCGGATTCACCGCGTTGGGCGAGAGCGATCCCATGAGGATCGTGTAGCCGTCCGCCGGCTCCTTGGTGAAGAGCGCGGTACCCAGGTTGCCCGCCACGCCCGGCTTGTTCTCGACGATGATCGGTTGCCCGAGGCGCTCGGCAAGCGGTTGCGCGATGATGCGCGCCGCCGTGTCCACACCGCCGCCGGGCGGCCACGGCACCATCAGCTTGATCGGCTTGCTCGGGTACGGGGCCTGCGCGTGCGTCCACCCCGTCACGGCCAGCAGCGCCACCCCGAGGCCCAACAGCCTCGCCATCGCTCCAATGCTCTTCATCTCACTCCTCCTTGCGGTTCGCTTCGTGGACTCTTCCGTTTCGGGGCCGTGGTCGGCTCTTCTTCCTCTCCGGACAAGGCGCGCGCGCCTACCCGGTTTGCTTCAAGCCGAGCTGCTGCAGGCGCGTGTCGACCCAGCTTCGCTCCAGCGCGGCCTGGCTGGCGGCGGCGAGCTCGCGCGCCTCGACCTTCACCTTCTCGGCGGCGAGCGCATGGACCGCCGCCGTCGCGTCGAACGGCACGCACAGCAAGCCGTCACCATCGCCCAGCACGAGATCCCCGGGCTCGATCACCATGCCGTCGAGGGCCAGCGGCACATTGATCTCGCCGGGGCCATCCTTGTAAGGGCCACGGTGCGTCACGCCCGCGGCGTAGACCGGAAATGCACCGGCGCGGATCGCATCGGCGTCGCGGATGGCGCCGTTGATGACGATGCCGGCCACGCCCCGTGCCTTGGCATACGTGGACATGATCTCGCCGATGATGGCGTTGGTGAGATCGCCGCCGGCATCGACGACGATAACGTCGCCCGGCACGGCAAGGTCGAGCGCCTTGTGCACCATGAGGTTATCGCCCGGGCGCGTCTTCACCGTGAGCGCAGGGCCTGCCATGACGCCTCCGCGATGCATCGGTCGCAGGCGCGCGCCGCCCGCCGTGAGGCGCGACATCGAGTCGCTCACATTGGCCACCGGGATGTCGCGGAACTGCGCGACGACATGCGCCGCGACCTGGCGCTTGCGTTCGAGAATGCGGAATCCGATCACGTGCTGCCTCCGTGTTACGTCTTCAAGGGATGACCTGTCCGGGAAACCGTGCGGCCAGCGCCTGCGCGAGGCGTGGGTACACGCGGGCCGCGTTGCCATGCAGGACCTTGTCGCGGTCCTCTCGGGAAAGCCACTCGATCTCGTCAATGTAGCGCTTGGTGTCGTCGTACGCGAAGCCCGTCTCCGGATCGATCCCCTGCACCGCGCCCACAATCTCCGAGGCGAAGAGGATGTTGTCGGCGGGGATGACCTTTAGCAGGAGCTCCATGCCCGCGCGGTGATACACGCACGTGTCGAAGAACACGTTGCCGAGCAGAAGCTCCGCCAGCGGCGGACGGCCGAGGTCCTGGGCGATGCCACGGTAGCGGCCCCAGTGATAGGGCACGGCGCCGCCGCCGTGCGGGATCACGAACTTCAGCGTGGGGAAGTCGCGGAACAGGTCCGACTGGACGAGCTGCATGAACACCGTGGTGTCGCCATTGATGTAGTGGGCACCGGCGGTGTGGAAGTGCGCGTTGCAGGAGTGGCTCGTGTGCAGCATCGCCGGCACGTCGAGCTCCACCATGCGCTCGTACAGCGGATACCAGGCCCGGTCGGTGATGGGCAGGTCGGTCCAGTAGCCGCCGGTGGGATCGGGATTGAGATTGCAGCCCACGAAGCCGAACTCGCGCACGCAGCGCTCGAGCTCGGGGATGCAGTTGGCAGGCGCGACGCCGGGACTCTGCGGCAGCTGGCACACGCCCACGAAGCGCTGCGGATACAGCGCGCACACGCGGTGGATGAGCTCGTTGCAGTGCTCCGACCAGTAGCGACTCGTGGTGGCGTCGCCCAGGTGATGGCCCATGCCTGCCGCCCGTGGCGAGAACAGCGTGAGGTCGGTGCCCCGCTCGCGCTGCAGGCGGATCTGCGCCTTCTCCACGCTCTGGCGGATCTCGTCGTCGGTGACGTGCAGCGAGCCCTTGGCCGGTTGCGCGGACAGGTTGTGCTGCGCCTCGACCTGCCGCTGGCGAAAGGCCGCGAGCTGGGGCGGGCTCGTGGTGTAGTGGCCGTGGCAGTCGATCACGTGGGGATGCACGAGAGCGCTCCTCGGGTCCGGCTTCAAGGCTTGCGGGGAAGTGCGGCGACCACAGCATCGCCCATCGCCCGCGTGCCCACGCTGCGCTCGCCGGGCCGCGCGAGGTCGCCCGTGCGGTACCCCGCCGCAAGCGCGCCCCGCACCCCCTGCTCGATCGCATCGGCGAGGTCGGTCCGCTGGAACGACAGGCGCAGCATCATTGCCGCCGACAGGATCGCCGCGAGCGGATTGGCGAGGTCCTTGCCGGCGATGTCGGGGGCCGAGCCGTGCACCGGCTCGTACAGCCCGCGGCCCGCGCCGTCGAGCGAGGCCGACGGCAGCATCCCGATCGATCCGGTGAGCATCGCGGCGGCGTCCGAGAGAATGTCGCCGAACATGTTGCCGGTCACGATCACGTCGAACTGCCTCGGCGCGCGCATCAGCTGCATCGCCGCCGCATCCACGAACTGGTGCGAGAGCTCGACGTCGGGGTACTCGCGGCCCACGCGCGTGACCACGTCGCGCCACAACTGCATCACCTCGAGCACGTTGGCCTTGTCGACCGAGCACACCTTGCGCCGGCGCACGCGCGCCGTGCGAAAGGCCACATGGGCAATGCGCTCGACCTCGGGCTCCGAATAGCGAATCGTGTTGAAGCCTTCGCGCTCGCCCTTGGCGTTGGTGCCGAACCCACGCGGCTCGCCGAAGTACGCATCGCCGGTCAGCTCGCGCAGGATCATGAGGTCGAGCCCGGACACGACTTCGGCCTTGAGCGTGGACGCCTCCGCCAGCTCGGCAAAGAGGAACGCCGGCCGGAAGTTGGCGAAGAGGTCGAGATGCTTGCGCAGGCGCAGGAGCGCCGCGCCCGGACGCTTCTCGTAGGGAATGGCCTCGTCGCCGGGAACCCCGCACGCGCCGAAGAGGATGGCCTCGGCCTTGCCGCAGGCGTCGAGCGTGTGCACCGGCAGCGGGTCGCCGTAGCGCTCGAGCGCATCGCCCCCGATCGGGACCTCAGTGAGCTCCAGCGCCTGCTGCGGGCCGACCACGGCCTTCAATACCTTCACGGCCTGCGCGGTAACTTCGGGGCCGATGCCGTCCCCGCCCAGTACGGCGATCTTCATTGCAGTTCCTTAGCGGAAGGGAGGACCTCGCCCCGCGCCTCGTAGGCTTCGATGGCGGGCAGGAGCGAAAGCGTGTAGGTGATCTCGTCGATGCCCTCGACGAGGCAGTGCTTGGCGAACGGGTCGACGGCGAAGCGATGGACTGCGCCGTCCGGCACGCGCACCTCCTGTGCCTGCAGGTCCACGACGAGATGCAGGCCCGGCGCGCGCACGAGCTGCTCGAGCAAGCCGGCCACGACCGGCTCGTCAAGCACCACGGGCAGCAGACCGTTCTTCAGTGCGTTGGAGGCGAAGATGTCGCCGAAGGACGGCGCGATCACGGCGCGAATGCCGTAATCGAAGAGCGCCCACACCGCATGCTCGCGCGACGATCCGCAGCCGAAGTTGCGCTGCGCGACCACGATGCGCGCCCCGCGGTACGCGGGCTGGTTGAGCAAGAAGGAGGGAATCTCGTGGCCGTCGGCCGCGAAGCGTAGGTCGCGGAAGAGATACGCGCCGAAGTCGTCCGAGCGTGGCTTCTGCAGATAACGCGCGGGCACGATCTGGTCGGTGTCGACGTTGGGGCGGTCCACCGGCAGCGCGGCTGCATCGAGAAGAGCGAAGCGTTCCATGATGACGTCAAGTGGAAGCGGATACCGCCGGCGCGGAGGTCAGGAGCGGGCGCACGTCGGCGAGCCGCCCCGTGACCGCGGCGGCCGCGGCCATGGCGGGACTCATGAGGTGCGTGCGCGACCCTGGCCCCTGCCGTCCGACGAAATTGCGATTGGACGTGGACGCGCAGCGCTCGCCCGGCGCCACCCGCTCGCCGTTAGTGGCGAGGCACATGGAGCAACCCGCGAAGCGCCACTGGAAGCCCGCGTCGGCGAACACGCGATCGAGCCCCTCGGCTTCCGCCTGTGCCTTCACGAGCCCCGAGCCCGGGACGACCCACGCCTCCACTCCTTTGGCGACCCGGCGCCCCGCCACCACCGCCGCGGCCAAGCGCAGGTCCTCGATGCGCGAGTTGGTGCACGAGCCGATGAACACGCGATCCACCGTCACCTCCGCGAGCGGCATTCCCGGGGTGAGGCCCATATAGGTCAGCGCCCGTTGCATGGCCTCGCGCCGCTCGGCGTCGTCAACGTCGCGCGGATCGGGCACGCGCCCGGTGATGGGCAACGCATCCTCGGGGCTATTGCCCCACGTGACCATCGGGGCGAGATGGGAGACATCGAGCGTGACCTCGCGGTCGAACGTCGCGTCGTCGTCGCTGCGCAACGTGCGCCAGTCGCGCACGGCGCATTGCCAGGCCTCTCCCGCCGGCGCAAAGGGGCGGCCGGAGAGGTAGGCGAACGCGGTGTCGTCGGGCGCCACCATGCCCGCGCGCGCGCCGGCCTCGATGGACATGTTGCACAGCGTGAAGCGGCCTTCCATCGACAGCGCACGTACGGTGGGACCGGCGTACTCGATCGCGTGCCCCGCGGCGCCAGCCGCGCCGATCTTCGCGATGATGGCGAGGATCACGTCCTTGGCAGTCACCCCGGATCCAAGTGTGCCCTCCACGGTGACGCGCAGGGTGCGCGGGCGCTGCTGCCAGATCGTCTGCGTGGCGAGCACGTGCGCGACTTCAGACGCGCCGATGCCAAAGGCCAGGGCGCCGAGCGCGCCGTGGGTGGACGTGTGGCTGTCGCCGCACACGATGAGCATGCCCGGCTGCGACAGGCCCTGCTCGGGGCCGATCAAATGAATGATGCCCTGACGCGGATCGTCGATGCCGAAGAAGCGGATGCCGGCGCCGGTCGCATCGTCGCGCAGCGCCTGCGCCATGCGCGCCGCCTCCGGATCGCGCACGTCGGCGAGGCTGCGACTGTTGGTGGGGACGTAATGGTCGGGCGTGGCAAAGGCGCGCTCGGGCATGCGCGGCACGAGATCGCGCTGGCGCAGCATCGCGAACGCCGGCGCGGACCCGTCCTGCACCAGGTGGCGGTCGACGTAGAGCAACGTGCGGCCGTCGTCGCGCTCGTGCACGACATGGCGACGCCATATCTTCTCGAAGAGAGTGGTCGGGGGCATCGGGCGTGGAAGGGGCTTCCGCGGCCCGTGGTCGGGCTCTTTCTGCGGAAAGCACGTGTTGCCGTGAGCATGCGCGTCCCCGACATTGATCTGCAAGCACAATTACTTCATAGTGAGATTGATAAAAACTCATATCTTATCGATGCTGCGCCGCCTCCCTCCCCTCAATGCCGTACGGGCTTTCGAAGCCACGGGCCGCAACGGCAGCGTCACGCGCGCGGCGCGCGAGCTGTCCGTCACGCAAGGCGCCGTCAGCCGGCACGTGCGCGCGCTCGAGCACTGGCTGGGGGTGCGGCTCGTGGAACGCACGCAGCACGGCATCCGCCTCACGGCGCAGGGCACCGTGTACCTGCGCGCGTTGAGGGGCGCGCTCGACCAGATCGATCACGCCACGCGCCAGCTCCAGCAAAGCCCCGACGAAAATCTGCTGCGGCTCAAGCTGCCGCCCACGTTCGCCATCCGGTGGCTGGTGCCGCGCCTGGCGGCCTTCCACGCGCGGCACCCCACGATCGACGTGCAGATCACCACATCGCACGAGCGTGCCGATTTCGATCGTGAGGACATCGATGCGTGCATTCACTCCGAGCGCGACACGCCGTCCGGGCCGGGCTTTCGCCGGCTCCTGGGCGAGGTGCTGCTGCCCGTGTGCAGTCCGCGCCTGCTCGAACGCGGGCGCCCGCTCGCCGCGCCTTCCGACCTCGCGCAGCACGTGCTTCTATGCTCGCTCAATCGTCCCGACGACTGGCCCGCATGGCTCGCCGCGGCTGGGATGCCGCACCTCGACGGCAACAGCGGCCTCAAGTTCGAGAATGCGGCGCTTGCCTACCAAGCGGCCATCGACGAGCTTGGGGTGATGATCGCGCAACGGGCGCTGGTGGAAGACGACCTGCGCAGCGGTCGGCTCGTCACGCCGATCGACCTGCCGGTGCGCATGCCGGGCGGCTACTACCTCGCTTACGCGCCGGACCGGCCGCTGTCGCCTCGCCTGCTCGCCTTCGAGGCGTGGGTGGTGGGGGCTGCCGCGGCCGTGGGCTAGGGGACTACGCCGGCGTCCACGCGCCACGTCGCAGCGCGACGCCCTGCGCGCCGTGATCGATCGCGGTGGGCAGATCGTCGCGGCGCAGGCCGCCCAACGCGTACACCGGCAGGCGCGCCAGCGCCACAAGGCGCGCAAAGGCGTCCCATCCCAGCGGAGTGGCCTCCGGATGCGTGGGCGTCGCGGCGACCGGGCCCATGACCGCGAAATCGAGATCGAGGCGTCCCGCTTGCGCGATCTCGGCCGCGCAGTGGCACGACGCGGCGCACACGAGTCCCTGCGGACGCGCGGTGGCCTCGCGCAATCGTTGCGCGGTCCAGTGCACGCCGTCGCAGCCCGCGGCACGCGCCTCCTCGGCGGTGCCATTCCATAGCACGCGCGCGCCGTGTCGATGCGCCAGCGGGACCAGAGCCGCCGCCAGCGCGGTGCGGCGCGCCAGTGGCCACGAGCGCTCGCGCAATTGCACGAGACGCAGGCCCTGGGCGAGCGCGTGCTCCGCTCGCGCGAGGAACGCGCGCTCGTCGCTGTCCTCGGCGTTGGTGATGCCGTACACCGCGGGCCATTCGAGCGCCGCGAGGATGCGCGTGTTGGCGGGCAGCAGCGGACCCACGTCGTACTGCCCGGGGACCTGCCACGCGAAGGCCTGGCCGTCGTGACCCACGAGCTCGCCGTCCCACGCGTATACGCGGAAGAAATTGAGCTCGACGTGCGCGTGCGGATACACGAATTCCTGCACGAACCACGGCGCCGCACGGCGCACCATGACGCCCAGCTCCTCGTGCAGCTCGCGATCGAGTGCGGCGCGCGGCGACTCGCCGGGCTCGAGCTTGCCGCCGGGAAACTCCCAGTAGCCCTCGTAGGGCTTGCCGGGGGGCCGTTGTGCCAGCAATACACGCCCATCCGGGCGCAGCAGCACGGCGGCGGCCACGCGCACGATGCGCGGCGCATTCATGCGCGCGCGCTCCGCCCTGCCCGGACGCCGCCGGCCGTCACGCGCCGCGGCGCGCCTTCAACGCCTGCGCCCCCGCGAAGTTCTTCGCGAACTGCCAGGCGGCGCGACCGCTGCGCGAACCGCGGCCGAGTGCCCACTGCAGCGCCTCGCGCGTGCGGGCCTCGGCTTCCTTCGCACTGGCCGCCGCACCGATGCCGAAGTGCAGGAGCCAGGCGTCCACCGCGCGCAGGTAGTCGTCCTGGGAGAACGGGTAGAACGAGATCCACAGGCCGAAGCGCTCGGACAGCGAGATCTTCTCCTCCACCGACTCGCCGGGATGCACCTCGTCGCCCACGTGCTTGGTCTCCAGGTTCTCGATGAAGTACTCGGGCAGCAGGTGACGGCGATTGGAGGTGGCGTATACGAGCACGTTGGTGGCCCCGCCGGCGACGGAGCCGTCGAGCATCACCTTGAGCGCCTTGTAGCCGGGCTCGCCGGCGTCGAAGGAAAGGTCGTCGCAGAAGATCACGAAGCGCAACGGCTGTCCCGCGACACGATCGGCGATGTCGGGCAGGTCGACGAGGTCGTCCTTGTCGACCTCGATCAGGCGCAAGCCCTTACCGGCGTACTTGGCGAG
>CALFEY010000374.1 GCA_937958295.1 uncultured Pseudomonadota bacterium | reverse complement strand
TCGCCGACGATCACACGATCCTGCGCGAGGGCCTGCGCCAGCTCCTGAGCTCGGCCCGGGACATCGAGGTGGTCGGCGAGGCTGCCGACGGGCATGCGGCGCTCGACCTCACCCGCCAGGGAGGTTTCGACGTGCTGCTGCTCGACATGTCGATGCCCGGCAAGAGCGGCATCGAGCTCATCAAGCAGGTGAAGACCGAGCGCCCGCGCCTGCGCGTGCTCATCCTCAGCATGCACGAGGAGTCGCAGTACGCCGTGCGCGCCATCAAGGCAGGGGCTTCGGGCTACGTGACGAAGGACCGCGCGGCCACCGAGCTCGTCGACGCCATCCGTACGGTGGCCGGCGGCGGCGCCCACGTGAGCGCCAACGTGGCTCAGGCACTCGCCCTCGCCGCGATGCCGGAATCCCAAGGCCCCCCGCACGAGCGGCTGTCCGATCGCGAGTTCGAGGTCTTCGATCTCATCGTGCGCGGCCTCACGGTCACGGACATTGCGCAACGCCTGCACCTGTCCAGCAAGACGGTGAGCACGCACAAGGCCCGCCTGATGGAAAAGCTCGGCATCGACAATCCGGCCGAGCTCGTCCGCTACGCGATGCGTCACGGCCTGGGCGGCCCGGCGGAATAGCCGCCGCCCCCGGAGCCGAGCGGCCGCACCGCCTCAGGGGTAGGGGCTCCCCTATCCTCAAAACCAGCCGATGCCCACAGGCAGGATAAGCCCCGCCCGATGGGCGGCCGCCACGCGGCTGCGGACAATGCGGGCATGGCTTCCACCGCTGTCTACATCGTCGATGACCTCCCCAGCATGCGGGAGCGGCTGCGTGAGATCGTGAGCTGCGTGGGCGGCGCTCACGTGGTGGGCGACGCCGGTACCCCGGCACTGGCCATCGAAGGCATCCTGTCCCTGCGTCCCGCCTGCGTGCTCCTGGACTACAACCTCGAGGGTGGGACGGGCCTGGACGTGCTCCGTGCCGTGGCCGGCAACGCGCCCGGCACCACGTTCGTGGTCCTCACGAATCATCCCGATCCGCAGTACCGCCGCGCCTGCATCGCCGCCGGCGCCCACCATTTTCTCGACAAGAGCAGCGAGTTCAGCTGCATCGGCGATCTCCTGCGCTCGCTGCAGGCGACTGCCCACTAGATCGTCCCGCTTTCCATCGCACGCCCAAGGACTCCGCCCATGTCCGCTCCCCTGCCCCGCCCCCTCCTCTCCACCGTGCCTGCCCGCGTGTTGAGCCTGCCTCCGCGCGACAACGATCGCGCGGCCCGCTGCACCCAGTGCGGCATGCATGCCTTTTGCGCGTCCAATGCCCACACGCTGCCTGCCAGCGGGGTGCTCACGGCCACCCGGGTCCGGGTGCGCAAGGGCGACACGCTCGTGCGCGCCGGCGAGCCCTTCACCGCGCTCTACGCCGTGCGCAGCGGCACGTGCAAGTCCGTGCTGGTAACCCCGGATGGCCAGGAGCAGATCGTGGACTGCCATATCGCCGGCGATATCATGGGCACCGACGGCATCGCCACGGGCACGCACGATTGTGCCGTCACGGCACTCGAGGACAGCGAGATGTGCGTGCTGCCGTTCGATCACCTCGAAGCGCTCGCCCGCGCGAGCCGCGAGTTCCAGCGCAACCTGCACGCCCTGCTCTCCCGCGAGATCCGGCGCGAGCGCAAGGCGATGCTCATGCTCGGCACCATGCGCGCGGAGCAGCGCTTGGCCGCCTTCCTGCTCGACCTCGCCGATCGCTACGCGGCGCGCGGCTATTCAGCGAGCGAGGTCGTGCTGCGCATGACGCGCGAGGACATCGGGCGCCAGCTCGGCATGAAGCTCGAGACGGTGAGCCGGCTCTTCTCGCGCTTCGACCAGGAAGGTCTCATCCGCGTCCACGGGCGTGACGTGAAGCTGATCGATCGCGGCGCCCTGCGCCAACTCGTCCAGTCCACCCTGCAGTAGCGTCGATGCGCGATAGCGCAGGGGGCCTGCGCCGCCCCGATCGGCTACCATTGCCGCTCGACCGCCTCTGGACGCCCCTTGCCCGATGTCCCTCGACTGGAACGGCGCTGCTCGCCGCCGGCAGCGGCTCGCCGGCTGCGCTTGTCTTCGTGGCCGCGATGAGCGCGGGCTTCCTGCTCTGCAACGCCATCGAGCGGACGCGCCGCACGCGCGAGCCTGTCACCGCGCCATCGTCCTGACCCTGCCCTCCTGATGATCTTCCGCCAGCTCTTCGATCCGCAGTCGTCCACCTACACCTACCTGCTGGCCGACCCCGGCTCGCGCGAGGCGATCCTCATCGACACCGTCTTCGAGCAGGCGCGCCGCGACGACGCGCTGCTGCGCGAGCTCGGCCTCACGCTGGTGGCAACGCTCGACACGCACGTGCACGCCGACCACGTGACGGGCGCCTGGCTGCACCAGCGCAATCACGGCAGCGCCATCGTGCTGTCGGCGACCAGCGGCGCGCAGGGCGCCGACCGCTACGTGCAGCATGGCGATCGCGTGAGCTTCGGTGCACGCGCGGTGGAGGTGCGCGCCACGCCGGGCCACACGCACGGCTGCGTGACCTACGTGCTCGATGACCACACGATGGCCTTCACCGGCGATTGCCTGCTCATCCGCGGCAGCGGCCGCACCGACTTCCAGCAGGGCAACGCGCATGCGATGTACCGCTCGGTGAAGGACGAGATCCTCTCGCTGCCCGACGATACGCTGCTCTATCCGGCCCATGACTACCGCGGGCTCACGGTCACGAGCGTGGGCGAGGAGCGGCGCTTCAATCCCCGCCTGGGCGGCGACATCGGCGAGCAGGACTTCGTGGGGTACATGAACAACCTCGGCCTGCCGCATCCCAAGCTGATGGACGTGGCCGTGCCCGCGAATCTCGTGTGCGGTCGCCCGGTGCATGGCCAGGAGCCGCCCCCCGCGCCGTCATGGGCGCCGCTCACCTTCACGTTCGCGGGGATCTGGGAGATCGCCCCCGCCGCGCTCGAGGAGCACACGGGCGAGGCGCAGATCGTCGACGTACGTGAGCCGGCGGAGTTCACCGGGCCGCTCGGCCACATCGCCCGCGCGCAGCTCGTGCCGCTCGGCGAGTTGCCCGCGCGCATGGACACGCTCGCGCGCGACCGGCCGCTCGTCACTGTATGTCGTTCCGGCGCGCGCTCCGCGCAGGCGGCCGTGTTGCTTGGCAAGGCGGGCTTCACCAACGTCGCCAACCTCGCAGGCGGCATGCTGCGCTGGCGCGGCGAAGGCCATCCCGTGAGCAATGCCACGGACCACTGACGGCGCGAGGCCGCGCGCATGATCATCGATCCCCGCCTGCGCCAGGCGCTCGCCGGCATCTCCGGCATCCTCGTCGCGCCGTTCGACGCCAACGACGCGATCGCGCCCACCCGCCTCGCCCCCATCGTGGATCGCGCGGTACGGGCCGGCGTGCATCTGCTCGTGGCCAATGGCAATACCGGCGAGTTCTACGCCCTCACCACCGCGGAGGCGGAGGCGATGGTGCACGCGGCGGCGGAGCTGGTGGCGGGTCGGGTGCCGCTCCTGGGCGGCGTGGGCCGCAGCGTAGGCGACGCGCGGGTGCTCGCGCGCGCGTCCAAGGCCGCGGGGGCCGCCGCGCTGATGTTGCATCAGCCGCCCGATCCTTTCGTGGCGCCGCGCGGCGTGGTCGATTACGTACGGCGCGTGGCGGAGGCCGGCGACGGCCTGCCGCTCATGCTCTACCTACGCAACGACGGCATCGGCCTCGATGCAATCGAGGCCCTGTGCTCGGTGCCGGGTGTCGCGGGCGTGAAGTGGGCCTGCCCCACTCCGCTGCGCCTGGCCGAAGCCATTCGCCGCTGCCCACCGCACGTAGTCTGGGTCGACGGCCTGGCCGAGCCCTGGGCACCGCCCATGTTCGCAGTCGGAGCACGCGGCTTCACCTCGGGGCTCGTGAACGTGTGGCCCGAGCATTCGGTGGCGATCCACCGCGCGCTCGAGGCCGGCGACTTCGCGAGGGCGGGTGCCCTCATCGCGGTGATGGCGCCGTTCGAGGACGTGCGCGCGGAGGAATGCGGCGGGGCGAACGTGACGGGCGTCAAGGCCGCCCTCGCGATGCTCGGCCAGGATTGCGGTCCCGCGCGGCCGCCGTCGGCCTGGCCGCCCACCGCGGCGCAGGCGGCCAAGCTCCGCGAGCGGCTCACCGCGTGGGGGCTGCTGCCTGCTGCAGGCTGAAAGAGCCCCCTACTTCGCGAACACCCGCGACATGTCTTCGAAGGCCTTGAACTCGAGCGCATTGCCGCACGGGTCGAGGAAGAACATCGTGGCCTGCTCGCCGGGCTCGCCCTTGAAGCGCACCTGCGGCTCGATCAGGAAGGCCACGCCGGCCGCGCGCAGCCGGTCGGCCATGCGCTGCCACTGGCTCATCGACAGGATGGCGCCGAAGTGGCGTACGGGCACGTCCTCGCCGTCCACCGGGCTCGTGTGGCGGTGGCCGACTTCGTCCGGGGCCACGTGCGCAACGATCTGGTGGCCGAAAAAATCGAAGTCGACCCATTCTGGGGCACTGCGGCCTTCCGGGCAGCCCAGCACGCCGCCGTAGAAGGCGCGGGCCTTGGCAAGGTCGTCGACGGGGAAGGCGAGATGGAACAACGGCTGCGACATGGGGGCTCCGGCAACGGGGTGCGAATCGCGATGATACCGGGGGCGTGCGCCAGCTAGCGCGTCCCCCCCGCGCGGCACGCGACAATGTGCGCCTTGCATCACGGTGGGTTGCCATGTCCCTTCCACACTCCCAGAAATGGCCCGACTGCATCTGGGTCGTGCGCCACGGCCAGAGCGCCGGCAACGTCGCCCGCGACGAAGCCGAAGCGGCGCGCGCCCACTGGATCGACATCGCCACGCGCGACGTCGACACGCCCCTGTCCGAGCTCGGGCGGCGCCAGGCCGAGGCCCTCGGCCACTGGTTCCGCGAGCGGCCGCGGCATGCCCGTCCCACCGCCTTCCTCTCCTCGCCCTACCTGCGCTCGCTCGAGACGATGGACCTCATCCTCGACGCCGCGGACTTTCCCTCCGACACCCGCGTGGTGCACGACGAGCGCTTGCGGGAGAAAGAGTTCGGCATCCTCGACCGCATGACCACGTTCGGCATCCGCGCGGAGTATCCCAAGCTCGCCGATCAGCGAGCGCACGTGGGCAAGTTCTATTTCCGACCGCCGGGCGGCGAGAGCTGGTGCGACGTGATCCTGCGCCTGCGCAGCGTCATCGATGCGCTCACCCGCGACTACCGCGGCGAGCGCGTCCTGATCGTGGCACACCAGGTGATCGTGAACTGCTTCCGCTACCTCTTCGAGCGCATGACCGAGGCGCAGATCCTGCAGATCGACCGCAAGCAGGATGTCCCCAACTGCGGCCTCACGCTCTACGAGTTCGATTCCGCGCACGGCGACCACGGCAAGCTCGTGCTGCGGCTCGCGAACTTCGTGGCGCCGCTCGTGGAGGCTGGCACGCCGGTCACGTCGGCGCCCGACATTCCAGCCGCGCCCAAGTCGTGACGCCACCACGCGCGACGCGCATCGATGCCGCTCTGCTCCGCCGGTGGCCGCTGCCGATGCCGCCTGCAGACGGCGACAAGGAGGATCGCGGGCGGGTGCTGGTGGTGGCGGCCGCGCGTGATGTCCCCGGCGCAGCGATCCTCGCCGGGGTGGCCGCCCTGCGCGCGGGCGCCGGCAAGCTGTGCATCGCCGCCGCCACGCCGGCGGTCACCGCTATCGGGACCCTCGTGCCGGAGTGCCGCGCCGTGCCGTACACGCCGGCGTCGATCGCCGCCGTGCTGCGCGAACCTTTCGACGCGATCCTGGTGGGGCCGGGCATGGCCCCCTCCTCCGGCTTGGCCGCCTTCGTGCACCGGGTACATCGGATGCACCCGGCCACGCTCGTCCTCGACGCGGGGGGACTGGCGGCGCTGCGCGACGGGCCGCTGCCGGGACTTGGTCCCAGCCGCTGCGTGATCACGCCCCATGCCGGCGAGATGGCCAAGCTCATGGACGTGGACAAGGCGCACGTGCGGGCGCATGCGCACGAGACGGCCCTGTGCGCGGCACAGGCGCTCGGCGCGGTCGTGGTGCTCAAGGGCAGCAGCACATGGATCGCCGACCCCGAAGGGCGCCTATGGCATCACCAGGCACGCACCATCGGCCTCGCCACCTCCGGCTCGGGCGACACCCTCGCAGGCCTGGTGGCAGGGCTGGCTGCCCGCGGGGCGTCTCCCGCGCAGGCGGCGGTTCACGGAGTGTTCGTGCATGCCCGAGCGGGGGCGCGCGCCGCACGGCGCCATGGCCCGCTCGGTGCACTGGCGCGCGAACTCGCGCCGGAAGTACCGGCGCTGCTCGCGACCGCCTAGCGACCCGACCGGATCGCGCCCACGTGCACCGCGAGCACGCCGCAGCGGTCAAGCGTGCAGCAGCGGGATGTCCTCGAGCAGGCGATTGAGCCGGTCGATGTCGGGCGGCTTGCCGAAGTGGCGATCGAAGCCCGCGCGGGCTGCGCGCTCCTGATCGTCAGGACCAGCGTAGCCGGTAACGGCGATCAGGAAGATCGAGCGCAGGTGAGGATCGGCGCGCAGCTTCTGCGCGACTTGGTAACCATCCATCGTGGGCAGGCCAATGTCGCACAACACGACATCCGGGCGGAACTCGCGCGCGGCATCGATGCCTTCCTGGGCATCGTGCGCGACATGCACGGCATGGCCCAGCAGCCGCAGTGCGTCGCGCAGCGAGGCCGCGGCATCGAGATTGTCCTCGATGATGAGCACCCGGCGCGGGCGCTTGGCGGCACCCGGCGCAGGCTCAGGACGTGCCGCCGGCGCGAGCGCGACGGGTGCCTGCGTTGCCGTGTCCGCGCGGGCGAGCGGCAAGCGCACGATGAATTCGGCGCCGGCGCCGAGGCCGTCGCTGCGCGCCTGCACGCTGCCGCCGTGCATGTCCACGAGGGACTTCACGAGCGACAGTCCGAGCCCGAGACCGCTACGCCTCCGCGCGAGGCTGGTATCGGCCTGGCTGAACGGCTGGAACAGGCGCGGGAGCATCGCGGGATCGATGCCGATGCCGTTGTCGCGCACCACGAGCTCCGCCTCGTCGCGGCCGCCGGCGTGGCGAACGATCACCGTGACCGTCCCCTTCTCGCTGAACTTGGCGGCGTTGTCGAGGAGGTTGCCCACGATCTGCGCGAGGCGCACGCGATCCGCGGACACCACGAGCTTCTCCTCGGCCAGGCGCAGGTCCACGGACAGGTGGGCCGACGCCGCGAGCTCGCGATGGTCGCCCACGCAGTCGCGCACCACCTCCACGAGATCGAGCGGCTCGTTCTGCAGCCGCACCTTGCCGCTGGCGATGCGCGTCACGTCGAGCAGATCGTCGACCAGCCGCCCGAGCACGCGCGTCTGGCGGCGGATGATGCCCTCGGCACGTTCGCGCATGCTAACGTCGACGCCGGAGTGCGACAGGGCATAGAGGCCGTTGGAGATCGCCGCCATCGGATTGCGCAGCTCGTGCGCGAGCACGCCCAGGAACTCGGACTTGCGCCGATCGCTCTCGGCGAGCGACGCGGCGTACTGCGTCATCTGGTCCGTCTGCGTCTTGAGCTGCTCGTTTTGCGCTTGGATCTCCTCGCCCTGGGCCTGCATCTCCTCGTTCTGGGCCTGGATCTCTTCCGTTTGCGCCTGCAGCTCCTCGTTCTGCGCCTGCAATTCCTCGTTCTGCGCCTGAACGCGTTGCGTGGTCTCACCGAGGTCGGCCATGAGGCGAGTGATGCGCGCGTAGGCACGCACGTTCTCGAGGCCGCTGCCAAGCTGGCGGGTCGCGGCGGCGAGGAAGTCGAGCGCGGCGGCGTCCAGCTCGCGCAGGCTTGCAACCAGCACCACGCCCACCAGCGCATCGTGCGCCACCATCGGATAGGCGGCCACCGTGCGCGGCAGCGCCTGGTCGAATCCGATCTTCACCGCGAACGAGGTGTCGGACGGGATGTCTCGCACCACGAGGGGCGCCCGCTGCCGCGCCACCTGCCCCGGAATGCCTTCGCCGAACGCCACGCGCGGCAGGCTCGCCGGCAGCGCGTGGGTGGCAATCGCCTGGAGGAGGTTGCCCTCGGGCCCTACCGCGTAGACCGCGCCGACTTCGGCGCCGGCGTGACGACAGATGATGGGCAAGGCAGCGGCGGCGACGTCAGCCTCCACGAGGCTCGATCCCGAGGCCGTCGCCACCTCGCCGTCGGCCCGCAGGCGGGACTCGCGCCGCTCGATGGCCGAGGCGGCCCTGGCGAACGACAGCGCGAGCTGGGGCATCTCGCCTTCCGGCTCCCGTCCCGCAAGGGCCGCCTCTGTATGCCTGCGCAACGTGAAGGCTGCCTGCGGGTCCCCGTCTTCGAGCGCACGCGCCGCGCGCACGAGGTTTCGGGCGGGACCGCGGATCGATCGCGCCGTCGCAAGCCCGACGACCACCAGGAGCAGGAGCGTGAGCGCGGCCGCGATCAGCATGCCCACGGTGGATCGCTCGCGCGCCGCCTGCATCGCGGCGATCGCGTCCGCCGTGCGATCGTTTTGCCGGTCGGAGA